>NZ_WTKW01000071.1:0-14619 GCF_011378745.1 Pseudoalteromonas sp. Z1A6 | reverse complement strand
CGCTTGTTAAAAGCAGCCCTTTTTTATTAATTTTTGAACAGTTACAATTTTTTTCTAGCTTTTTTAACTCAAATTGCTATCTTAATTCGGTTAATAGCCAGTGTTTATATGCCATGTCAGTATTTATAAAGTCTTTTTATCATAAATTTTTCCCAGCTCGACAGCTACTTATTCGTCAAAATGGCGAAGTTAAGCATGTTGTTTTAGCCTCTTGGTTTCAACTTCTTGTAGCATTGCTTATTTTAGTCACTTTCACTTGGCTGAGTATTTCTAGCTTTCGTGTTTACACACAAACAAATAAAATTTCTGACATAGAACAAAGTCAAATAAACGAGCAAACACTTTGGCAACAAAAAGTCAGTGAACAGCAAGCTCTTCAAGCAACACAGTTAGAACAACTTGCAGTGCTTGAACAAAAGCAGGCACTACTGCAAAGCATGATAGAATCCCTTCCCGCTTCAATTAGCAAAGATGTCATTAAGCTTGATACAGAACTTGACGTACCAATCAATGAAAACAGCAATGAATTTCACGAACCATTAGTCGATGAAAACCTAAAAGATATACAGGCTCAGTTAATAACTCCAATCACATTCGCAGCAAGAATTGCTAATTTGGATAAACATTATGAGCAAAGCTTTAACTTTTTAGATAACCAAATTAGCGAACGTCACCAAGCTATTTTAGCTATGGTCAAAGGCGCAGGAATTGAGTCTGCGCTTGAGCAACACCTAATATTAAGCGCCCAAACAACCGCACAAGGTGGCCCACTTGATACATTTAACGAAACAAAAATTCCAAGCCACTTTTTAGCCATCGTTGATAAGTTATTAATATTAAATAATTTAGAAAACTTTTTAACTGAGCTACCAAACACCCTGCCTTTAGCTAAAGCTAAATACTATATTTCGAGTAATTTTGGCCTTAGAAAAGATCCTATGAATAGTAATCATGCTTTTCATAAAGGGATTGATTTAGCAGGTTGGCATAAAACCGAGATATTTGCCCCAGCAGACGCTGTAGTGCTTCGTGCCGGTCGTAATGGTGGTTATGGTAACTTTATTGAGCTTGAACATAAAAATGGCTTAGTAACTCGATTTGGACACTTAAATAAAATTAAAGTAAAGAAAGGTCAATCAATCACTAAACATGATGTAATCGGCCTAATGGGCAGTACCGGCAGAAGTACAGGTACTCATTTACACTACGAAGTATTACTTAATGATAAACAAGTCAATCCTCTAAAAATAACAAAGGCGCTTTCTCGTGTTTGGTAGAAAAAAACAAAAAACAGTTAGCTCTAATTTAAAAAGAGTGAATCACACGCCGTCTATTATTTCTGAAGACGTACGCCTTACAGGCACTTTAGTTAGCCAAGGTGAAGTACAGCTTGATGGCCGTATTGATGGCGATATAAAAGTGGAGCATTTAGTTATTGGCTCAACGGGTGTTGTTGAAGGTATTGTTGAAGCTAAAAGCGTTATTGTTAAAGGCAAAGTTATTGGGTCAATTAATGCTAGTGAAGTAAAGGTACAAAGTGGCGCTCATGTTCATGGCGATGTGTTTCACGATACATTGAGTATTGATGCAGGTGCAGTAATTGAAGGCAGTTTAAAGCAACGCTTTGAAAAAGAAGAGCCTGAACTAATTTCGAAAGAGCTTAAACCCGCAAAAGAAGTTAAAGCATTGTTGAAGGAAGATGGCAGCGACTTATCGTTTGTAAATAAACAAGCCGCTGATAAAAACTAAGTAGAATCAGCTTAACGTAAGCTACCTTTTTTCAGTAATATACATTGTAATATCTGCAGTGAAAACAAGCTCATTGCGGGTATTATACAGTTTAACCGGTACTACTAAGTCTTCTTTATCAATCCACTTATGCGGTAAATCAATTTCAGCGACTGCTCTTACATCTGTATCTACTTTAGCCAAATACCTAACTGTCATGCCTTTTGGGATCCAACGATGCGTTTTAACTGGCACTGTTGCATCAACCATTACACCTGCACACAATTCAGCTAAGTTACACTGCGCAATAGCATGAATAGTTCCAATATGATTATGAACGCTGCGACGATTTTTAACCAACGCACTACAATGCCCTTCTCGAAGGTCGAGCACGTAAGGTTTCATTGAACCAAAATATGGCGCTTTAAAGCAAACAGCTTTAGTAAAAAGCCAATTCCCAAAAGGTAGGCGCTTAAATTTATGCCATGTTTGTACAAGTGCAGATTTATTACTCATTATTATTTTCCATCAACAGTTACTTTTTTCAAATTAACACATCAGACCAGTTTTAAAAAGTGCATTTACACTGCCTTTTTAGCTTAATCCAATCAAAAAATAAAAATGACAACCTATGCAGGGGTCATAAGCCCTTTCTTTTTTACGAGTGCCCACCTAAAATACTCGGCAAAAGGAGACTCAATGCAAACACAGCCCGCTAAACCTAATATGACTTTGTTACTTATCCTAGCGTTACTCGTTATATTTTGCCCTATGGCAATCGATATTTACTTACCCGCTTTTCCTACTATTGCAGAACAATTTGCAGTTACAGAACAACAAGTTCAGCAAACCGTTGCTATTTTTATGCTAACAGTAGGTTTAGGCCAATTAATTGCGGGGCCTTTGGCCGATAGGTTTGGCCGAAAGCCAGTGGCTATAGTGGGTATAAGTTTATATGCAGGCTCAGCATTACTTGCCTATTACTCGCCTTCTTTTGAAGTATTGATGATTGCACGTGCCCTTCAAGGTTTTGGAGCCTGTGCCACATTTGTTGTCGCATTTGCGATAGTACGTGACAAATATGGCAGTGAACGAAGTGGACAAATGATCACTTACCTTAACGGAATTGTGTGCTTTATTCCGGCAATGGCACCTATTTTAGGAGCTTGGCTTACCGTACAATTTGGCTGGCGTATGAACTTTATGTTTTTAACCGCGTTTGCCATTGTAGGGCTTGTTGTTACGCTATTCTTTTTTAGAGAAACTCGTCCTGCTGATAGCCATTATCAGGGGCATATTTTAGATTTACGTCGCTTTACACCTATTATAAAAACACCGGTATTTTTGTTTAATAGCCTAATTTGCATGGTCTCAATGTCGGCAATATTAGTTTATGTGACGCTAGCTCCAGGCTGGCTTATTACGCATTTAGGCGGCACTGTAGCCGACTTTACTTTTTGGTTTACGTTAAATGCCGTAATAAGTATTGTCGCTAGTTTTATTTTACCAACGTACATTAAACGAAATAGCCAACGTGCTTTGCGTGTCGGTGTGAGTGTACTGGTTTTTTCAGGCGTTTTAATGCTAGCCCTTAGCAGTATAGAAACGGCATTTGCGCTTATGTTACCTATCTTAATTGCAGCATTAGGCTTTGCTCTAAGTTTAGGCTCAGCTGCAGGTATGGCTCTGTCGAGCTTTCCTAAACAAGCAGGCACAGCCTCGGCATTACTTGGTGCTATGCAAATGAGTGGCGCGAGTATACTCGTTGTTTTAACCCAATATTTAGGGTTAAGTACACCGTGGTTAATTGCTTTTCACTTATTATTGCTAGTTCCGCTTTGGCTTATTTTAATGAGCAAAAAAGCTCATACTTTACACCCAACTAAAAGCGCTCAATGATCAATCCTGATTTTTTAGTCTCGTTTTTATTAGCCAGCTTTTTAATGGCTGTAGCACCTGGGCCATCAAATGCATTTTTGATGGCACAAACATTTGCTAATGGTCGAAGCGCCGGTATGCAAAGTGCTTTTGGTTTTGCATTAGGTGGGGTTATTCATACTCTATTTGCTGTTGTAGGCCTAAGCGCAGTCCTAAAAGCTTCCCCAAGTGCCTATGCCGCAGTGCAATATGCAGGCGCAGCATACTTATGTTATTTGGGGTTTATGATGATTAAAGGCACGCTAAAGCAGCCAGAGCCTATATCTGAAGGCAAGCAAACCGATAAACCGCATATAAGTACCAGTAAAAAAAGTAATGTCATGTTTCAAGCCATGATGACTGAAGTGCTAAACCCTAAAGTGGCGCTGTTTTTTATTGCATTTATTCCGCAATTTGTAGATCCAACGCTTTCATCTGCTACTTTTCAACTCGCTTTTTTTGGCTTGCTTTACCCTATTTTTGCTTTTCCGATTGACTGCACGTATATTTATTTTGGCGACAAAATTGCACAGTTTTTTAGACGTAACCCAAATAGCCAACTTTGGATTGATAGGATCACCGGCATTGTATTTATAGCCCTTGCTATCAATCTATTATTTTAACTAACCTGCACTTTGGTTAAGAGATTTATTACCCAGAGTTTAAGCTAACTAATAAAAAAGAATCAGCATGGAACAAAAAACACAATCTCTTCCCGCACAAAAAAATATTGCTTTAGTTGCCCACGACGGTAAAAAAGCAGCATTAAAATTATGGTGTGAAAAGCACAAAGAAATACTAAGTAAGCACACTTTATATGGCACAGGTACTACCGGGCATTTAATTCAAAAAACCACGGGACTTGATGTAGTTCAGCTTTTAAGTGGTCCTATGGGCGGCGATCAACAACTTGGCGCTAAAATAGCTGAACATGAGATACATGTTTTGATATTTTTTTGGGACCCATTAGCATCACAGCCTCATGACCCTGATGTTAAAGCACTGCTGCGTTTAGCCGCTGTTTGGAATATTCCGGTGGCGTGTAATGAGGTAAGTGCAGATATGTTATTAAGCTCACCGCTTATGGATGTAGAGCTTGAACGTACATTGCCAGATTACGAAAAATACCTCGCAACCCGACAAATAGATCTTTAAACCTCAATTGTAATCTAGGTTATTTATAAAGCATGCTGGCCCATTTAGTCAGGCCAGCAGTTACACTACCAAAGTGGTCCCCGTTAACCATTTTTATATTACCTAAGTGCTCACTTAAAGCCGCTTTAATCAATGGTGACTGTGCACTACCGCCTGTTAAGTAAATAATGTCTGGCGTGGTCGCAGCGTCGCTGATTGCTTGTTTTGCTAAAGTAACTATTTGGCTAATACTACTCTCAACGGCAACAGCTAAATCGCTTACCGATACATTTTTATTCAGCCCACTATCTAAAAAGCTTAAATCACAATCAAACGCACTAGCTGATGAAAGTGCTATTTTAGCCGCTTCACCTTGTTGTACTAACTGATGACCTTGCTTGTTTTGCTGTAAATGTATTAAACGCTTATAAAGATCAGGTGCACTTACATCACGTAATTGTGCATTTAGCTCTCGGGTATGGCTTTCACTATAAAACTGGCTTTGTAAGTTTACATCGTTAATTTTACACGCTTGCCAAAACGCTTGATTAGGCAAAGGTAGACCTGATTTAAACGTACTGCCTAAACCCAATAACGGCATTAAACCATGAAAGCTCAAAGCAATATCTAAATCGTTTCCGCCAACACGTTTACCACTGTGAGATAAAAAATCGCCATCGCGCTGGCTATTTCCTCTAAAACTCGGGCCCATTTGTACAAACGAGCAGTCACTCGTACCACCACCAATATCAATAACGAGTACTTTTTGATCCTGAGTTAAATCACTCTCGTAATCGATACCCGCAGCAAGTGGCTCATATAAAAACTCTACGTCTTTAAAACCAGCGCGTTTAGCAGCGCGTTCTAAAATACCGACCGCTTGTTGATTTGATTGCTCACCACCCACAGCTTGAAAGTTTACTGGGCGACCAATCACTGTTTGTGTAAGTGTTTTTCCTAGAGAGAGCTCAGCGCGTTGCTTAATTTTTAAGATCATCGCGGTTGCAATATCTTCAAAAAAGTTAATTTGACCTTGCTTTAAACCTGTTGCGCCAAAAAATGATTTAGGGGACTTAACAAAGTAGCCTTCTTCAGGAAACTGCACGTACTCGCTAATCGCTTCACGACCAATAAATAGGGTTTCATCTGAAGGTTGTAAATCAAGGTCTGACTTAATACGAGGTAAGGTATTTAATAATGCTTGGCGCTGCGTTAAAAAGTCATGCTCATGGGCTGTGCCATGTAAGTGCTTAGCAACAAAGTCAACAACCAAGGCACTGTGATGAGTGTAAAGTGTAGACGGTAAGTAATGTTTTCCTTGCTCTAGCGGTACTAATTGAACATTACCCTCGCTCATTACACCCATAGCACAATTAGAACTACCGTAATCAAAACCTACAAACATACTTCACCATACATTACCAAAAAGGCCGCGCAATTTAGCACACTTTGTAAAAATTATAAATGTTATAAACTATCTCTTACTCGTAAAAAACTAGCAAAACGCGGTAAACCGTTTTTTGTTAATCCATGAAATCGGTACGTTACAGTGCTACCTATCTCAGGCGCCGTGGAGCGCTCTGCATCACTAAACCCAGTACCAATAGAAAACACCTGCCCTTGTGCTGTTTTTACCCTTAATGCCCCTAACATACCTTGGTATTTTCCTTTACCTGGTAAATGCGCAATCACAACCGCTTCTGCATCTAAGTAAGGTTTTAATTTTAGTAATGCATTGCTTCGACCATTGCTGTGCTTAGCACTGGCCAAATGAAGCATTACGCCCTCGCCGCCCTGCTTAGTTATGTTTTCAAAATACTCTGTGAGCTGCTCATTATTAGTAAAGCTATATTGAACTACAACGCTAATGTGCGGCGAGTTTAGGCTAGTAATAAGCTCATTATAGTTTTTATAACGAGTGCTAAAAGGCAGATTTTCATCTGGCATATCAAATACTTTATAAGTAATAGTTTGCCAATCATGATTATTAGGTTTTTTAGTTCTTACTATGCCACTAAGCTTAGAAAAGTGCTCACGCTTGGTCCATAGCTCACCATCAAGCCATACATTTGGCAATGGCGCTGTAAACCAACTCGGCGCATTAATAATATTGCCCTTGCGAGTAACAAACTGCGTGCCGGTCCATATAGCTCTTACGCCATCATATTTTTCACTGACTAAATACTTACTTACATCGTAATGTTTAGTTTCGTTATATACTTTAGCCAGTAAAACAGAGGGTTGTGCTGCACTTATACATTGCGTAAAAAGTACAACAACAATTAAAAACAGGTATTTAATAGTAAACATTGGCGCATCCAAGCAAGTAAAAGTTGGCTTAAACTATAGTTGAGATTGCACCCATTGCCAAAACTCATCTAAGTTACTCATTTTATAGGTAGCTTGGCTAAAGTCGTGATCTTTAGTATGGCTATTGGCAATGGCTACAACACGTAACAAAGCGTTGTTGGCCGCCGTAACACCGGTAAATGTATCCTCGACAGCAATTGCATTGCCTGCCTGTATATTTATCTGCTTAAGTGCCAGTAAATATGGGTCTCCAGCAGGTTTAGGATTAGTTACATCGTCTTTTGTTACCACCGTGTCAAACAGCTCATAAAATCCTAAACCTTTAAGTATTGGCATAGCTTCACTTTTAGCACTGCCCGTTACTAGCGCCATTTTTAAGTCACTCGCTTTTACAGCTTTCAACGTTTGCTCAGTAAACGGCATCAGTGGTGGTAAATGTGTTATTACATATTCGCCAAATAAACGGTATTTTTCATCCGCTAAAAACTGTGCGCTTACTGATAAGTTATGCTCTTGCTTAATTTCGATTGCAGCTTCTAAAGTGGGTCGTCCTGAAAAGCGCTGACAAAAATCACTTTCTAAATAACTAACACCATAAGGCTTAAGTAGTTTACTCCAACATACAAAGTGCATGCTTTCTGAATCAACTAATGTGCCATCCATATCAAATAATACTGCTTCTAATGTCATCCTCATTCCTTATTTAACCTAAGCCAAATTTTGACAATAAAAAAGGCGCCTTAAGCACCTTTTATTAAATTGTTGTTATTGCGTTAAGCCAGCTGGTGGCTCACCCGTTGCTTCTTCACCTGTTTCAACATCAACAAGCTCATAACCACGTGTTTTACGCATAACTTTAAGTACTGGTTTTTCAAATGCTGTTTTTAAACGATCTGAGTCATCTTTCAACTCATCAAGTGTTGTACCAAAAGGGGCTGCGCCTGTTTCTGACCAGTTAGTCACTTTACCGTTCAGGTTATATTCTACTTCGTGTATTTGATATTGTGCTGCTTCGTCTTTCGTTGCTTCACAAAAAATTACACGGTAATTCCAAAATCCAGCCATTTTCTTATCTCTTTAAATTAATTAACGCTACTTTACCAGCTTTATAAAAACATAAAAGCCTGCACAAGGCAGGCTTTCAAAATTAATACAATTTAGGTTAACGTTTAGAAAAAGTTAACTTTAAATTCAGCACCAACATAGCGTTCTTCATTAACAATACCCGTATTGTTATTAAAGTCTACTGCACCAATAACTTGTTGCTCATCAAATAAGTTACGAACAAATGCGGCTACTTCGTATTCGTAATCGCCTTCAGACCATGTGTAACCTGTACGCAAACCTGTTTCAATAAGCTCTTTACCTTCAAACTCTACTGATTCGTAAAGGAACATATTGATTTTACTACGGTAAGAAATATCACCGCTAGCAAAGAAGTTACCATCGGCAAGTTCTTTAGTGTAGCGAAGCGTAAAGTTAGAGATCCACTCAGGTGCATGCGGTAAGCTATTGCCGTCAAGCACAGCAAGTCCTGAACCATTAATTGGGTCAGTTACAGTACACTGTGCACAAACAGCCACAGCTAAGTTTTTATCTTTAATTTCAGTTTTGTTATAACTTAAATTAAATGTCGCATTAAACTCATCGCTTAATACCCACTGCGTATCTAACTCAAAACCATAGCCAGTCGTTTTATCAGCATTAACTAAACGGTTAAAGTTAGCACCACCACCTACAGCAGTAAGTTGCTGGTCATCCATTGTGTAGTAAAATACCGTAGCGTTAACACGGCCTTGGCCGTCTAGCACGTCTGATTTAATACCTGTTTCGTACGATGTTACCGTTTCTGACTCAGCTGTAGTTACCTCATCACCAAACAAAATACGGCCTTGTAAACTCGGAGCGCGGAAGCTATTTGCTACACGACCATACCAGTTAACATCATCGTTTACTTTATAATTTGCAGATAAGTCCCAGCTAACATGGTCGTCACTAACATCACGCTCTACTAGTAATGCACCACCGCCAATTGGGCTAAGTGTACGGTCTGCTACAAAATCTTTATCATCGTCAGAATAGCGAAGGCCGGCTGTTACTTTTAAATCATCTGAAAAAGTATAATCTACAGAACCAAATACAGCCCAAGCAGTTGTATCTTGTTGTTGACGTACAAAACCATTTAAAACACCAGCATCGGGGGTTGAGAATGTATCGTAGCTGTAGTTTTCAATAGTTAGCTCTTCATCGAAGTAAAAAACACCTACTTGATAATTTAAATCGCCATCAAAGTTACTAGATAAGCGTAGTTCTTGCGTCAACTGGTCGTGATCTGGAATGCCATCAGCACTTTCTGAAGAGAAAGGGATAAAACCAGGCCCCATATCATCTGTGTATGAAGCGCCGTAACCACCATCGATGTCAGCACGCGAATATATTTCAGCACTTTCCCATGCAGAAATTGAAGTGATTGTGTGGTTTTTAAGTTCCCACTCAAGCTTTAAGCTTGCACCTTCAGATTCTACTTGTTGAGTAGAGCGAGATGCCGCATCTTGATAAACAACATCACTTTCGTAGTTGTCTACTAGCTCATTAGTACCTGCTTTAATTACGTTTGCACGAAAAGCAATTGGCGAGCCATCTAAGTCACGTGTGTGATAGTTTAATAAAGCAGTAAAATCATCGCCTTCATATAAAAACTGAACGCGTGCCGCTTTTTCAGTGTAACCACCTTGCTCGTCTTTAGCTTCAAAGCCTGGAGCTTGGTTATCAATGTAATCGTCTTTGTCTTGCCATAATAATGAAACACGAGCAGATAAACGGTCAGTTAAAGCACCACCTACAGCACCACTTGTGTCTACAGCGCCACGGCTACCGTATGAAACAGAGCCATAACCATCAAATTCTTGGCTTGGTTTAACAGAGTCAAACTTAACAAGTCCAGCTGGCGTATTACGCCCAAATAAAGTTCCCTGTGGTCCACGTAATACTTCTACGCGTTCAACATCAAATACTGGGAAGCCTTTTAAAATTGCATTTTCTTGAACTACTTCATCAACAACAAGCGATACTGGTTGTGATGCATTCAAATCGAAATCGGTATTACCTAAACCACGAACGTAAAAGCGTGGGAATGAACGACCAAATGAAGATTCAATAGATAAACTTGGAATTTTCGCATTTAAAAAACGAATGTCCATACCAGCTGAGCTATACGCATCAAGGTTATCACCTTGAAGTGCAGAGACAGCTACAGGTACTTCTTGAGCGTTTTCTACACGTTTACGAGCTGTTACTTGAATAACTTCTAGTTGATTACTTTTTTTAGCTGTTTTTTCTTCAGCAGCTAAAGAAGAAAATGAAGTACCTGCTACTGCAGAGAACAACGTTGCATTGATTAGGGTAGCTAACGTAGATCTTTTCATTGCTTTCATGTTGGGTTTAACCTTTTTTGTGCACTCTTGTTCAACGGTTTTTTGTGTTGCGCAATGTATTCATTGCGGGCTCGTTCAATTTTTCGCGACTTGCGTCATGCGCGCGGACCTTATTACCGAGAGTACAAAAACGATGTTATAAGGCTGAACGAACGATGAAGATTATACCATTGTGTGACAATTTTACTGCATAAATACAGACATAATCAGAAACTTTTTTGCAACATTTAACTACAAAATCACGTGTTTTTACCACTATTTAGATGCAAAACCCTAATAATGCGGACATATGTCCTTTATTGAATTTAATAAAATGGAGTAGGAAGAAGGGATTGTTTTACATGTTAACCTAAAATAGAAACACCTACTTTTTTATAAAAAGTCGCACGCGAGCGACTTCCAATAGTGACTGTATTTGGATTATGGGCGCTTAATTGCAATTTCACCGTCGATATGAATATCACGCTGCGGGAAAGCAATAACAACATCATGCTCTTCAAATACAGCGTAAATATTAAATCGAATATCACTGCGCACTTTTCTAAGCATGGTTTCTGACTCGGCGCACACCCAAAAAACAGCATTAAATACCAGTGAGCTATCTGCAAAGTCATCAAACAACACCGACGACTTTGGATTAGCCAAAATAGCCTCATGGTCATCAAGTACTTGCTGAATTAACTTTTTAACCAGCAGCACGTCTGATCCGTATGCAACGCCTACACTTACCGATGATCGTGCATTACCATCAATCAGTGTCCAATTTGTTACTGTATTCTCCAATAACTGACTATTTGGGATAAGCATATGAACGCCATCGTTACGGCGAATACGTGTAGAGCGTGTATTAATCGTCTCTACCACGCCTTTTGCATTGCCCACTTCTAAAAAGTCGCCAATACGTATTGGTCTCTCCCACATTAATATCCAGCCACTAATGAAGTTATTAATTATATTTTGCGCACCAAAGCCTACGCCAATAGCTATCGCACCTGATACAAAAGCAAATGCAGTCAGCGGTATGCTTAATACCTCTAAGGATGTAAAAATTAAAATTGCGATACTTAAAATAAAGTAGATACGTGTGAATAAATGCACGGCATCTTGGCTTAATTTTTTTGCCAATAACGTTTTTGTTATTAGCTTGCCAACGCGTGTAACAATAAACCAAATAGCAAAAAGTATTAAAGGCACTTGAATAATTTTTGCTACGGTAATGTGTACATCGCTGTAACTAAATACAACAAAGGCAAGAATTTGGTTTATGTGTTCTAAGGTCATTTATTTTCCAAAACAAGCAAAGGAGCGCTTTAAATTTAAATCACTGTAAAGTAAAAGCGGTTCAGTGTTGGGTAAGTTTAGCAGTCATAATATAACTAAAACGCCAAGTTAATAAGTTCAAAATGCTTTTTATGAACAATTTATTAACTCTTTATTGCACCGAGTGCTATATAAATAGTGTACAAGCATTGGAGATCACTATGTCACAACTAACTTTAAATCAAAGGCTGGCAACTTTGCAGCCACAGGTAGACTTACATTTATTTGAGAGCAGCCTAGATTATCGAAATAAAATTTTGTGCCTTCTTGCAGAGCAAGAGCAAACACTGGCATCTATTAACAAAGAGTTTGGCCAACAACAACCAAGCAGTTTTGGCTCTGAGAGAAAATTTGTACTTGGATATAACTAGGCAATTATGAATCTACGACCTATATAAGTAGCTCAGGTGTTTACTTTTAGAGCTACTTTTACCTCCCTTAAAGCTAAATATTAGCTAATTTGCGTTCAAATCCCGCTTAATACCGATAAACTTTATTGTATAAACCCCAAAATTTGATAAGTTAACTAGGTTTTTCGACTCGCAAAGCCTATTCCGGCTAATCTTTCTATGGAGTTATTATGCGTAAAACCCTGATCGCCACTACTATTGCTAGTGCTTTAATATTATCTGCCTGTTCATCTAACGATACACAAAACATGGCAAAAGAAGGCGCAGCACAAGTGCAAGACATGAACGCAAACAATGTTTTATTTAAGCCTAGCCCATTGCAATATATGGCACCAGAATTTGATAAGTTTGGTACAAAAGATTACGAAGCTGCATTTGATGCAGGTATCGCTCAGCACACAGCACAAGTACAAGCTATTGCTAACAACCCTGCTCCTGCTACATTTGAAAACACATTAGTTAAAATGGAGTTGTCAGGTGAGCTATTAAATCGCGTATCAGCTGCTTTTTATAACTTATCTGGTTTAATTTCAGATGCTGAATACCAGCGTATTGATGAAAAAATGGCGCCTGTATTATCTGCTCACTCAGATGATATTTACTTAAACGGTGAATTATTTAAGCGCGTACAAACAATTTACGACAATCAAGATAAATTAAACGCAGAAGATAAACGCCTAGTTGATTTTTACTACAAGCAGTTTGTAAAAGCAGGTGCTAAATTAAACGACGCTGAAAAAGCTAAAATGCGTGAAATTAACTCAGAGCTAGCTCAGCTGTCTACTGCGTTTTCACAAAACATTTTAAAATCGTTTAAAGAAGACGTTATTGTAGTTACAGATAAAAGTAAATTAGCGGGTCTTTCTGAAGGTGAAATTGCAGGCCTTGCAGCTTCGGCTAAAAAGGCGGGCAAAGACGGCTACATGATCACTTTGGTAAATACAACGCAACAACCAATTTTATCAAGCCTTGAAAACCGTGACCTACGTGAGCGTATTTTTAAAGCCTCTGCAAACCGTGCAGCAAAAACTAACGGCCCTATCATTATTAAAGAAACCAACCTACGCGCTCAAAAAGCAGAGCTTTTAGGCTACAAAGATTGGGCTTCTTATGTAATGACGTCGCGTATGGCACAAACAACTGAAAACGTTTACGGCATCCTTGATGACCTAGCACCAAAAGCAGTTGAAAAAGCTAAAATTGAAGCTGCAGCAATTCAAAAAGTGATTAACGATTCAGGCGAGAGCTTTGAGCTTAAACCGTGGGATTGGACTTTTTATGCTGAAAAAGTACGTGCAGAAAAGTACAACTTAGATCCAGCATTAGTTAAACCATACTTTGAAATGCAATCGGTTATTCACGACGGTCTATTCTTCGCGATGAACAAACTTTACGGTATTACGTTTAAAGAACGTAAAGACCTACCTGTTTATCATGAAGATGTAACAGCGTACGAAGTATTTAACGCTGATGGCAGTGCTATTGGTTTATTTTACTTAGACCCATACGCACGTGAAGGTAAACGTGGCGGTGCATGGATGAGTGCATACGTTAGCGAAAGCGGCTTAAAAGGTACTAAACCGGTTATTTACAACGCGTTAAATATTCCAAAGCCAGCTGCAGGCGAGCCTACATTATTAACATTTGACGAAGTGTCTACAATGTTCCATGAGTTTGGTCATGCTGCGCACGGCTTATTCTCAGATGTTAAATACCCAAGCCTAGCGGGTACTGCAACGGCGCGTGACTTTGTTGAATTTCCGTCACAAGCAAACGAAGACTGGATGATTGAACCAACAGTACTTGCTAACTACGCTAAGCACTACAAAACAGGTGAGCCAATTCCACAAGCTTTACTTGATAAAGTACTAGAATCGCAAAAATTCAACCAAGGTTACGGCACTACTGAATATTTAGCCGCTGCACTACTTGATATGGAATGGCATTCATTTGGCTCTGATAAAAAGATTACTGACGTTCAAAAATTTGAGCAAGACGCGTTAGAAAAACACGGCATTGCTTACTACCCTGTTCCACCGCGTTACAAATCAAACTTCTTTAGTCACACATTTGCAGGTGGTTATTCAGCGGGTTACTACGCATACCTTTGGACTGAAGTGTTTGCAGCAGATGCATTTGCGCATATGGAAAATAACGGCGGCTTAACACGTAAAAATGGTGATAAGTTCCGTAAAGAAATCCTATCAAAAGGTAACAGCCGCGACTTAATGCAAAGCTACATTGAGTTTAGAGGTCAAAAACCAACAACCGACGCATTACTTAAGCGCCGTGGTTTGGTTGAATAATTAATAACTTAGTTGAGTAATTAGTAACGTAGTTCATTAATTTTAGACTTTATAAAAGCC
>NZ_WTKW01000708.1:0-573 GCF_011378745.1 Pseudoalteromonas sp. Z1A6 | reverse complement strand
TATTTCAATTTCTTTTAATTGCTCAACAGAAAAAGCATGACCTTCTAATACTGATAGCATGCTCACAGGCGTTTTATGAGAAACAATATGTTTATTATTGTAATAATGGAACTGTAAGTGAGTACCATGACTAGTATCATAAGAAAGAACAGAACGCATTTCTCTATATTCAAAAGACTCTTTTTCGTTAGACAATAACAAATCGGTATGCAATTCTATTTCCGAGTGGTTAGTTGCAAATACCTCTATAGATTTTGTATTGCTCATATCATTTAGGCAGTTAATAAGCCTGATACTATACTCAAGCCCCCATATTGAGGCAGATGAATCAAGTAGATGTGTCGCCTCATGCAGGTATGTCTTCAAGAATAATATCTCTTCTGCGCTTAAGTTATTTGTTTGCTGTAATACAACCTGACTAGCTCGTTGAGCTGGAATCATCATCACTTCATCATTTAACTCGATATAATGCAAAAAAAAGTAATATTCACCTAAATTTTTGCTATTAAATACATTCTTACTCACTTAAACATCCATATTTATTTTTATAAGATCGAAACGATTGTATCAAAT
>NZ_WTKW01000707.1:0-573 GCF_011378745.1 Pseudoalteromonas sp. Z1A6 | reverse complement strand
AGAAGTATTTTGAAAAATAATCGTTTTATATTTTTGTGACAGAGCCACTTTATAAAAGGCTGATGCAATTAATCTGGTTAATTTTGCTCGTATCGTATTTGCAGTAAATACATAACCAAGCCCTGATATAGCAGCAACAAATGGAATATCTTGCTTAATAACTTGAAGTGCCATACCTGAATACAAAACTGGTTTAATGGTAATAGCATGAATCAATGAAGGCCGTATATCTTTAATAGTAGCTTTAATCATTTTTATCGTATTTACTTCAGAAGGTATACCGCCACCACTTCGAGTAAAAGGGATATCCACGACATTGAAACCCATCGATACTAATTCATCTTTATGCTCAGTAAATCTACAAGCAACAGTCACTTCATAACCACTTGCAAGAGCTTTTTTCGCTATCGGTAAACGGTGTGAAATAAAAAACCAATCGACATTTACTATAAATAACAATCTCAATGGTTTCATAATATATTACTTCTATTAAGTGTTTTTCTGATTCTTTCAATCGAAAAAGACTTTATATCATTAAGACCTAACCTGTAATTAATTTGAAATGGGGAAGTT
>NZ_WTKW01000706.1:0-574 GCF_011378745.1 Pseudoalteromonas sp. Z1A6 | reverse complement strand
CCTAAAAGCGGGTAACCACTTTTAGGCTTTTTTATGAATTTTAGAAAGTAACTCTCTGAGGCAGCACTTAGTTTTTAGTAAGTGACAGTACCGAGCTTGGATATATTCGTAGGCGCGATTTTACATCGCGCTTTTAATGTGAATATGAGGAGCTAAAAGCTAAAAAGTAGCCTTTAATGTTGAACAAATATCGTGGTCTAATTTTATGTTTAATCGTAAACTCTCATACCCAACAAGTGTTCAGTCGTTTTTTAATGTCCTTGCTAAATAATTTACTACGGCCTGAACAACAAGCTAATCAATTAGCATCCTTCGCTTATCGCTTTACTCATAGCGAGTCCTAGCATTAACTCTTGCTCATGGTTATTTAATTTCTAATGATTGCTACTTTGAGTTTTCACCAGATAATTTAATGACGAATGGAAAATGATCAGTGCTATATTTAGCTAGGCACTCAAAGCGTTTTTTTCAAAGCCCTACTATTAGAAATAGTTATCGAACGCTCGGTGTATAAATATCTGAAATTATATTTTTAGTTTTAATAAATTTGATGTCTTTTTTCACGTTTCGTACT
>NZ_WTKW01000705.1:0-577 GCF_011378745.1 Pseudoalteromonas sp. Z1A6 | reverse complement strand
GCAAAGTAGTTAGTGACTAATATTGCAAAAATTTTATTTTTTTCATCAAAAACAGGCTTAGCTACACGAAAAGTACTTATATAAGGTTCTTGTATCTGCCCATTTTCACGGTTGTAGTTAATTGGAGAAATATAAACACTTTTATTATCGAGCATACTCGCTTTTATCATGTAATCGCGTTGGCCTTTCTTTTGTAATTGCAGACCTTGCAGTCGATTAATTTCTCCGAGTTGGTTTCTATCAACCCTGACAACTTCTTGCCCACCATCTGCGAGAATAATATAGCGAGCCTGAAGTATGCTGTCGTCTGTGCGCATAAAACCACTAAAAATACTCGCTAAGCGCTCTTCCCAAACGTCGATGTGCGTGCCTAACAAGGGATCTATTTTCTTGTTTTCAGTGGCGCGAGTAATGCCTTTAATCGGGGGCGTTGCGTCTAAAAAGCGAATAGCGGTAACACTATCTTTAAGATGGTTTTTTAGTGAAAGGCTTTTTGTTTCAAGCTCACGTTTTAATTCTATTTGGGCTGAATTATAAACATCACTTCTTACTTTTTGGTCAAACAAATACAGAGATG
>NZ_WTKW01000704.1:0-580 GCF_011378745.1 Pseudoalteromonas sp. Z1A6 | reverse complement strand
TCACTCATTGGTTTCATTTTTATCGTTTGTCGAAAATAAAGTTAAATATTAAAGTTACTTCATCAGCTCAAAACAACTTAGTTAATTTGTTTTTTAAGAGCAATAAATGCAACCTTTAGAGTTCTAGTAACTCAAACTTAGCAGTGAAAAGAATCTTATATTGTGTGTGTAAGATGTTGTCAGTGTGAAAAAGCGGTTCAAGTTAGGTGGTGACTTGGCTTGAACTGTTTTTATTCTTGGCTCAACCACATGATATGCATTACAAAGCTACTAAAGCGTAGCAAACAGAATCTTTATATTGTGTGTGAAGATGTTGTCAGTGTGAAAAAGCGGTTCAAGTTAGGTGGTGACTTGGCTTGAACTGTTTTTATTCTTGGCTCAAACCACATGATATGCAATACAAATGCTTTGAGAGCGTAGTAAACAGAATCTTTATATTGTGTGTGAAGATGTTGTCAGTGTGAAAAGCGGTTCAAGTCAGGTGGTGACTTGGCTTGGACTGTTTTTATTATTAAGCACATACATAATATAGTTATATACAGGTTAATACCTTTTAAAAAGCCCCGTAAGTTATAACTTA
>NZ_WTKW01000703.1:0-588 GCF_011378745.1 Pseudoalteromonas sp. Z1A6 | reverse complement strand
TAAAATCTATATTAATTTGTTTAAACATCTCACTTTCAATAATTTTAATCAAAGAAAGTGTTTCATAATAATCACCAGATAATTTATCACCTGAACCTTCTAAATAAGCTCGCCTTGAATAGAGGACTCCTAAGATATCTTCAAGATTATCTTTCGTAGAGCACTTTATTTTGTTAAATAAAGCCTGTAAGTGTGTCGTAGCAACAAATGGGGTAGGCAATATTGTACTGGACGGTATTGGTGGTGGAATTGTCGGAAATGTTGGAGGTGGAGGTGGCAATAATCGCGAATCAATACTTGCTACCATTTCTTTCATTGTAGGAATAGCACCAGAACTTGCACCTGCACCTAACAAAAAATGAACATTTTTCACATTAGATAAATCAGCAATTTTTTGTCTTATTTTATCCAAATTTTCTTTGAGATCATCACCATCTATTAAATTTTCTTGTCCTTGTAAAAATGCTATTCCCAGTGGTGGCTTCTTCATCTCACTTCCTTTGTTATAATTTACTTTACCATTTGAATAATATACAGAAATATTCATAATGTGATAACTTAACATAGAAGAGATTTAAGAAAAGCAAT
>NZ_WTKW01000702.1:0-588 GCF_011378745.1 Pseudoalteromonas sp. Z1A6 | reverse complement strand
ATATTATAAATAGCGACAAACAAAGCATAATTTTAGATTATCAACACTTCCTTAAAAACACTTATACGGATACAAAACTGCAGTGGCTCTATTATGCATTGCTTAGCGGTGAAAAATCTTTGATGAGCTACGCTGATAGACAATTAATGCAATCTCTTGGGCTAAGTCATTTACTTGCTATATCGGGGTTACATATTGGTTTGATTTTTAGCTTCGGTTATCTATTTACTCGATTCATTTTTGCAAAAATTAATTCTTCGATCGGGCAATCATTCAACCTGACTCTTTATTACAGTTCATGCGGATTTTTAGTAGCCTTGGTTTATGTGTACTTAAGTGACTTTTTAGTATCGGCAACGAGAGCGCTTATCATGCTGGGTTGTTATTTATTATTGTATTTTCTTGCTAAGCAGCCGCTGCGTTGGCGGAGCATTTTATTTGCCTTGGTTATTGTTCTTATTGTTAACCCATTTAATTTACTCAATCCAGGTCTCTACTTTTCATTTTTAGCGGTTGCTATCATTTTTACAGTTATTAATAAATTACCAATATTAAACACTCGCATAAAAAACAAAGTTATTTCACTGT
>NZ_WTKW01000701.1:0-589 GCF_011378745.1 Pseudoalteromonas sp. Z1A6 | reverse complement strand
TATTGGGTTAATTACTCTAATTGAGCATTGTCTTTTTACACTAGCATTTATCAAGAAAACAGGTTTTGACTTCAAGTTCAATATGTTAAAAAAAGATTTAATAAAGACCTTTTTGTATACATCTTCGGCGTTTGCATCTACATATATAATCGCTTTACTTGGAGGAAAAATATATACGTTATTAGTATTTAATGTTTTAGGAAGTGAGGAAACAGCTGTTTTTGCTTTTTCAACACGAATGCTAGAGATACTTTTAGTGCCGACGCAAGTGTTTCCAGTCGTTATAATTCCACTTTTAATGAAAAGTATATTAAACAGAGATATTTTGTATACTCATATAAATAGGGTTTTTTCGTATTTATATTTGGGAATAACTTTGTTTTCTATATTGATTTTGCCTATTATCTTACCTTATATTATTGACGGTACCGAAAATATAGTCCAATTTTTACCTTTGTATTGTTTAACTTTAGTGTTTTCTTTGGGGAACAATCTAGCTGGCGTATATTTTATATCACTCAACTATAATAAAATATTAATTTATAGATCCTTGGCATTGCTTATTAGTAATTTAAGCACTGGTTTGTTG
>NZ_WTKW01000700.1:0-594 GCF_011378745.1 Pseudoalteromonas sp. Z1A6 | reverse complement strand
GCAGTTATTTTCATGCGTGTAATTTAGGTTTAATAGGGCTAATTACTCATTTAACGGATGAAATAAAGTGACCCAGCAATAAAAGATAAATTCTGAACCGGAATGGCAAATTTAGTGGCGCAGTTTTGTTTGTTCAATTAGGATGGCTGTCTAGTTTGTATTTTCGTTATATATCAAGGGAGCTTTAAATTGGAATTTGAAATTTGGTACTTAGTCGCAGGTATTGCGATTCTACTCAATATTATTGTTTCAATATTTCTGGTGCGTCGTGATGATTTGGAAACCTTTCAAAAAGGTGCGCAAATATTTATTGTATGGCTGATACCATTTGTTGGGGCGCTAGCTTTATGGATCTTTTATCGGAGTC
Source organism: Pseudoalteromonas sp. Z1A6 (assembly GCF_011378745.1). Lineage (NCBI taxonomy): Bacteria > Pseudomonadati > Pseudomonadota > Gammaproteobacteria > Alteromonadales > Pseudoalteromonadaceae > Pseudoalteromonas > Pseudoalteromonas sp. Z1A6. The sequence continues at coordinate 227 of NZ_WTKW01000700.1, read as the reverse complement.
AAGATGATCCGTTTACTAAGAGTAAAGGTCCAAATATTAGGTCATCACATGATTATACAACTGGTGGTGATTAATAATTAGTATGACACCCATACTAATAAAGATAAACATGACACCCATCCTAAATTTTATGAAAAACACTAATAGATTGAACCAAAATAGGAACTCAGCTATGGTCTATTTATCAATAAAAATAAATAAAAAAACGAGTTAATCTACAGGCTCGT
>NZ_WTKW01000699.1:0-595 GCF_011378745.1 Pseudoalteromonas sp. Z1A6 | reverse complement strand
ATTTTATTACTTTGCTTTTGCTGCATTTTTTGTTGTAACGAAACCACATTAGATACATTAAATAGAATATTGCTGGCAAAGTTTTCAAAATATTTAAGGGCTTTTTTCCAAGCGAGCTGGCTCTCAGGAGTAAAGTGTTTACCAAGGTGCTCTTTAAGGGTTTCGTAAAACGCATCAGATAATGGTGCAATGTCACTTTGCGAAACACTGCTTTTTTTTAGGTACATTAAATGATGTGCTAAAAAAGGAGCTACCGATGCTGGCTTATCTAAATGTTTAACAATTCGTTCTAACACACAAAAAAGGGTAAAACTCTTTTCGTTAAATTGTAAGGCTGTTGGGTAATTCATTTCAATGCTAGATTCAGCCAATTTACTGTGAAATCGAGCCGTGAATGCATGAAAATTTGGCTTAATAATTGTTAAGTTATTTAACAATGCTGATTGTTGTTGGTTCATTTTTATCTCGCTGCAGTGAGTAATAACTATTATTATTAAGTGGCATAAAATTGATTATAGCGGGCAGATAAAATTCTGCACGTTTTTTTAGTGTTAAAGTATGGGTTTTAGTTATATCAATTTATTTTCTAGTAAAT
>NZ_WTKW01000070.1:0-14718 GCF_011378745.1 Pseudoalteromonas sp. Z1A6 | reverse complement strand
ATCAAAACCTGGTGCCTTACCGCTTGGCGATATCCCAACAAAGAATTCTTTATAATTTTAGTTCTTATAAGAACATGGTGCGGAAAGAGAGACTTGAACTCTCACAACCGAAGTTACTGGAACCTAAATCCAGCGCGTCTACCAATTCCGCCACTCCCGCATCAACAATTTGCCAATTTAAACTCTAAGCTAGAGCAATTCTTTTATCCAACTTTCCTTGGTAGAAGAAGTTGGCTGGGATACCAGGATTTGAACCTGGGAATGCCAGGATCAAAACCTGGTGCCTTACCGCTTGGCGATATCCCAACAAAGAATTAATGATAATTTTATTTCTTATCAAGAAATGGTGCGGAAAGAGAGACTTGAACTCTCACAACCGAAGTTACTGGAACCTAAATCCAGCGCGTCTACCAATTCCGCCACTCCCGCATCGTTTGTACAATAAAGTACAGGTAGTTATTTTAAACTCTTCATTGAGCTGCAATTTAACTCTTGCAGAGCCATTTCTAAAAGAAGAAATGGTGGCTAAGACGGGATTTGAACCTGTGACCCCATCATTATGAGTGATGTGCTCTAACCAGCTGAGCTACTTAGCCATTGTTGGCTGGGATACCAGGATTTGAACCTGGGAATGCCAGGATCAAAACCTGGTGCCTTACCGCTTGGCGATATCCCAACAATAACAATTGATACTTTTAATTCTTATCAAGAATTATGGTGCGGAAGGAGAGACTTGAACTCTCACATCCTAAGATACTGGAACCTAAATCCAGCGCGTCTACCAATTCCGCCACTCCCGCACACAAGGTAGTTATTTTAAACTCTTCATTGAGCAACAAAAAAATAATGGTGGCTAAGACGGGATTTGAACCTGTGACCCCATCATTATGAGTGATGTGCTCTAACCAGCTGAGCTACTTAGCCATCTTTTTTTGTTAGCACTTCATCGCTGAGTGCGGGGCGTATTATGCTGATATGACCCAAATTCGTCAACACCTTTTTTGCAAAAAAACACTTAACTGTGTTTGTTTGCAGGAAAATTAAGCTAACAGGCTAAAATTTAATAAAAATGCTGTTTTTTTAGCTGCCTTTAAGGCGCGGAATCTTAATTAACCCTGTACTTCTTTAATTAAGCGATATTACAAAGATAGACTAGTTGAGGCTAATTATTATTTTTATAATGCTTAAATACAAAAAAGGCTCGTAAAAACGAGCCTTTAAAAATTATTACCAAGTGAAATTGGTTTAATTTGTACTTATACGTTGAACAAGAAGTTCATTACATCGCCATCTTTAACAATGTACTCTTTACCTTCTTGGCGCATCTTACCTGCTTCTTTTGCGCCACTCTCACCTTTAAAGGCAACAAAGTCGTCAAAAGCAATAGTTTGCGCACGGATAAAGCCACGCTCGAAGTCGGTATGGATTTTACCCGCTGCTTGTGGTGCTGTTGCACCTACAGGGATTGTCCATGCGCGTACTTCTTTTACGCCAGCTGTGAAATAAGTTTGTAATTGTAGTAATTCATAACCACCACGAATAACAAGGTTAAGACCTGGCTCTTCTAGACCAAGATCAGCCATAAACTCTAGCTTGTCTTCGTCATCTAGTTCTGAAAGCTCAGACTCGATAGCGGCACATACAGGAACAACAATCGCATCTTCAGCTGCGGCAATAGCGCGTACGCGGTCAAGGTATGGGTTATTTTCAAAACCATCTTCAGCAACGTTTGCAATATACATTGTTGGTTTAATCGTTAAGAAGTTAATAGAGCTGATTGCTGCTTTTTCTTCTTTAGTTAGTGCTAGACCACGTAAAGTTAAGCCTTCGTCAAGATGCACTTTTACTTTTTCAAGTACAGCATTTTGCTCTTTAGCGTCTTTATCGCCACCTTTTGCTTTTTTTGAATTACGGAAAAGGGCTTTTTCAGCGCTATCCATATCAGCAAGTACTAACTCAGTGTTGATTACGTCAATATCGTCAGCAGGGTCAATAGTGCCTGCTACGTGGATGATGTTTTCATCTTCAAAACAGCGAACTACGTGGCCAATTGCATCGGTTTCACGAATGTTAGCTAAAAACTGGTTACCAAGGCCTTCACCTTTAGATGCGCCTTTTACTAAGCCAGCAATGTCTACAAATTCCATACTGGTGGTAAGAACTCGTTGAGGATTAACTATTTTAGCAAGTTCGTCTAGACGAGGATCTGGCACAGGTACCACACCTGTATTAGGCTCAATGGTACAAAAAGGAAAGTTAGCGGCTTCAATACCCGCTTTAGTTAGTGCATTGAAAAGCGTTGATTTACCAACGTTAGGCAAGCCAACGATGCCACATTTAAAACCCATAGTAAGATACCTTGTTTAGAATTCGTTTAAACGGTGTACTTGGACCCAAGTTACTAGGGTTTAAACGAATGTAGTCTGTTTTGTGCTTTTAACACACCATCTTTTGCAAGTATTTCCATGCAACGAACTGCTTCATCAACAGCAGCATCCATTTTTTCTTGGTCTGCTTTGACCGCTTTTCCAAGCACCCAACCAGTAACCATTTCACGATGCCCCGGATGACCTACACCAATGCGCAAGCGCATAAAGTCTTTTTGATTTGCCATTTTTGCAATAATGTCTTTTAAACCATTATGACCGCCATGCCCGCCGCCTTTTTTTAACTTGGCAACGCCTGGGTCTAAATCCAATTCGTCATGGGCAACTAAAATGTCCTCGACAGGGATTTTGAAAAAATTAGCTAAACTACCGACCGCTTTACCACTTAAATTCATGTAAGTAGTGGGGATCAATAATTTGAATTCTTGGCCTTGAATGATCACTTTGCCTGTAAGGCCGTGATATTTAGGATCGTATTTTAGGGTGCAGTTGTAGCGTGCAGCGATTTGCTCGATGAACCAAGCACCTGCATTGTGGCGTGTGTTTGCGTATTCGGGGCCTGGATTAGCCAGGCCCACAAGCATTTGAATAGAATTCAAGGTTGCGAGACCTTAAAAATTATTCTGCTGCTGCAGCGTCGTCTTCAACTGGAGCTGCTTTGTTTGCTTTGATAGTCAGGATAGACTGATCATGGCCTTCGCCTTTACCTAAATCTACAGAGCTAACGCCTTTAGGGAAAGTAAGGTCAGAAATATGAACAGAATCGCCAACAACAAACTTAGAAACATCTACTTCAATGAATTCTGGAAGTGCTTTTGGAAGACACGTAATTTCAACTTCAGTTAACTGGTGAACAACAGTTGCGCCAGCTTTAGTTACAATATCTTCACCGATGAAGTGAAGAGGAACTTTAGTTTGAAATTTATGAGTAGCATCTACACGTTGGAAATCAAGGTGAGTAAGCTTAGGCTTGAATGGGTGACGTTGGATATCTTTTAAGATTACTTCAACAGCTTCGCCATCTACGTTAAGCGTAAGGATATGCGTGTAAAAACCTTCGTCTTCTTGTGCTTTGATCATATCTTTATGAGCAAAAGTAAGAGATAAAGCTTCTTTGTCAGCTCCGTAAAGGATTGCAGGAACTTTGTCTTCGCGACGTAGGCGGCGGCTCGCACCAGTACCAGTTTCTACGCGAAGTTCAGCGTTATATGTATAAGTTTTGTTAGACATGATGTCTCCAGTTATTAAAATGTGTAGGGCCTTTGCGACCAAGGTCCCTAGCCAAAAGGCGCGCTATCATACCACCACGCCCAGACAAAATAAACATCGCTTACAAAAAAAGCGCCAAAAGGCGCTTTTATACTCAGGAATGTTTAATTTTAGTGTTCAAACATCGCTGAGATAGATTCTTCGTTACTAATACGACGAATAGTCTCTGCTAACATGTCAGCAAGCGTAAGTACCTTAATTTTATCAAGGGCTTTAAGCTCGTCAGATAGCGGAATTGAGTCAGTTACAATTACTTCGTCAATCATCGAGTCACGTAAGTTTTCTGCTGCTTTACCTGAAAGAATAGGGTGCGTTGCGTATGCAAATACGCGTTTAGCGCCATGTTCTTTAAGTGCTTCTGCGGCTTTACATAACGTACCACCGGTATCAATCATATCATCTACGATAATACAATCACGACCTTCAACGTCACCAATAATGTGCATTACTTGAGAAACGTTTGCTTGAGGGCGACGTTTATCAATGATTGCTAAATCGGTATCGTTTAGTAGTTTTGCAATTGCACGTGCGCGTACAACACCACCAATATCTGGAGATACAACAACGACGTCTTCAAAGTCGCGTTCTTTCATATCTTCAAGTAATACAGGGCTGCCAAATACGTTGTCTACTGGTACATCAAAGAAGCCTTGGATTTGTTCAGCGTGTAAATCAACCGTAAGAACACGGTCAACACCAACGCTTGATAAGAAATCGGCAACAACTTTAGCGGTAATTGGAACACGGGCAGAACGTACACGACGGTCTTGGCGCGCATAACCAAAATAAGGAATGACGGCAGTAATACGACCTGCAGATGCACGACGTAGAGCATCAACCATAACGATAAGTTCCATTAGGTTATCGTTTGTAGGGGCACAGGTTGATTGCAAGATAAAAACGTCCGAGCCACGAACATTTTCATTTATTTGAACACTGATCTCACCGTCGCTAAAACGGCCAACAACAGCATCGCCTAATTCAATATATAAACGTTTTGCAACTTTTTGAGCTAACTCAGGTGTTGCGTTACCAGCGAAGAGCTTCATGTCAGGCACGGTAGGGTTCCTCAGGCACTGAATATTTGGACTAACGGGCAATGATAAATACCACTGCGAGTTAACTTATGATTACTTGTACGTTACTTCATTGATCGAATATGGCGGTTAACTCCGTATGAGCAGGTGAGACATTTGCGCTTGAAGCCACAAAACCCTGCCAAGTATGGGGGAGATTTTCAAGTACATCTTGTGCTTGAACTTGACTAGCAAATTCGACAAAACAACATGAACCTGTTCCGGTCATCTTCGACGGTGCGTATTTTAGCAACCACTGGAGGGTTTTTTCAACCTCGGGGCAAAGCTTTTTAACTAAAGGCTCACAATCGTTGGTTAAAGTATGGTGTTTCCAATCGCCTATTATTTTTGGTGTGTCGCGTTTTAAATCTGGATGTGTAAATATTTTTGCAGTACTTACATGTTGGTTTGGGTGTACAACGCAGTACCATTTTTGTTCAAGTTTTACCTGGTGTAATTTCTCACCAATACCATGCGCTATGGCGCTTTGCCCTTGTATGAACACCGGAACATCAGCCCCTAATTTAAGTCCTAATTGGGCTAGAATTTCTAAATTTAGTTCTAATTTCCATAATTTATTTAGCGCTAATAAAGTACTTGCGGCGTCGGATGAACCACCTCCAACACCTCCGCCCATCGGTAAGCGTTTAATTAAATTTATTTTTACACCTAAAGAGGTTTTACAGTGTGTTTGTAATAATAAAGCCGCTTTATAGATGAGATTATCATTTAGGGGTATGTCTTTAGTATCACCCCCGACAGAAATACCACCGTCTGTTGTTAGCTCAAAATGCAACTCATCACCAAAATTTAAAAAAGTAAATAAGGTTTCTAGTTCATGATAGCCATCTTCTCGGCGAGCATTAATATGTAAAAATAAATTGAGTTTTGCCGGAGCAATAAGTGAAAAAGAGGTTTTGTTATTCATACTTATTTAAACTGCCAATCGTAGAGTTGAATTTTTATTTTTATTTGTTGGTGCTTTAACGTCAGTTTAGTAGGTAACCAGTAACCTGCGTTTTGTACGTAAGTGCCGTAATCTATTTGCCATTTCTTGCCTGCATTATCAAACCATAATACTTGCTTAGCACGGCCTAGTTCATCAACGACTAAACTTTGATCGTCAATGGTGCCTTTAAGCCAGTTATCGGCGTTATCAACAGGGAGTGTAAAACCCGTTAAACGCTTTAAAAGCTCTGCAGCATTAGTATCAAAGTACTCATCGCCGTCAAACTCTAATTCAGCACCATTTGCTGTTTGTTTAAGCGACAAAATACGAGTACCAATAAAAGTAGTCAGTATTAAATTATTGGAATTTGTTGTTTGCTGCCAATTTAAGTTTGCAGATTGACGCTCTTCTGGGCTTATAAACGCGAGTTTACCCTCGACCTGCCAAGTTTTTTGAGCAGCTAAACGTGGCTTCCAATCATCATAAAGTGTTGTTTTTGTATCAATTTGATGGGCACAGCCACCTAATAATAAAAAAAACATGAATAAAATCAAATATTGTCGAATCAAATGTTGTTCCTTACTTTCCATATTCCGCTGATTTTTGGTAAAATTACCGCCTTTGAAGTAGGGCTCAGCAATATTTGGCAAATATGACCATAATAGCACTAGGTATAAATCACAAAACCGCATCCGTAGAATTACGTGAAAAAGTGGCTTTTTCGCCTGAGCAAATTTCAGAGGCGTTGCAACAATTAAGTGGCCATGCCGACTTTAATGAAGCGGTTATTGTGTCTACCTGTAATCGAACCGAGATCTATTGTAGCCTCGCTCAGCAAAATTCCCAAACACTGTTAACGTGGCTTGCCAGTTTCCATGGTTTGGATGAACATGAACTGAGCAGCAATATATACTGCCATGAAGGTAATGACGCCATTAACCACTTAATGCGCGTAGCGTGTGGGTTGGATTCTTTGGTGTTAGGCGAGCCGCAAATTTTAGGGCAAATAAAGCAATCGTTTTTTAGTGCTAAAACCCACGATGCAATAGGGGTTACTTTTGATAGGTTGTTTCAAAAAACCTTTTCGGTAGCGAAGCAAGTTCGCACTGAAACAAATATAGGCGCAAGTGCCGTGTCGGTTGCATTTGCGGCTGTTAATTTAGCAAAACATATTTATGGCAAGCTTGATCAAACCAATGTGTTATTGATTGGTGCTGGTGAAACCATTGAACTGGTTGCTAAACATTTATATCAAAATGAGCCTAAAAAAATAACGGTAGCTAATAGAACAATTGAACGTGCTCGCAGCCTTGCTGATGAAGTGTCTGCAGATGTTATCGCACTTGCACAGTTACCAGAACGTTTACATGAAGCCGATATAGTCATTAGTTCTACCGCCAGTACTTTACCTATTATTGGTAAAGGGGTGGTTGAGCAAGCGCTTAAGCAGCGCCGTCACAAGCCTATGCTATTTATAGATATTGCGGTTCCGCGCGACATAGAAAGCCAAGTAGGTGAGCTAGATGCTGCCTATTTATATTCCGTTGATGACTTACAAACCATTGTAAGCGAGAATATGGCAGCGCGTGAGCAAGCTGCACAGCAAGCGCAAATAATTATTACTGAACGCACCAAAGAATTTGCAATGTGGATGCGCTCACTCGATTCGGTAGATTTAATCCGCCATTATCGAAATGATGTACAAACAATTAAGTCAGAACTTGTAGAGCGTGCTGTTAGTCAGCTAAATACAGGTAAAGATGCAGAAAAAATTATATTAGAGCTCGCCAATAAATTAACCAATCGCTTAATGCACGCGCCTACCCGTGCAATACAAGACGCAGCGAAAAAAGGTGAAGTGGCGCAGCTAAACCAGTTGAAAAAAATGTTAGGTATTGATCAGGAATAACCGTTAAATGAAAGAGTCTGTTTATAATAAATTAGAAACCTTAGTAGAGCGTTACGAAGAAGTACAAGCGCTACTAAGCGACCCGTCGGTCATTAGTGATCAAAATCGTTTTCGTGGGCTTTCAAAAGAATACTCTGAGCTTGAAGAGATTGTAAAAACGTTTTTAACTTACAAAGAAACGCAAGATGATTTAGCCAGTGCAGAAGAAATGCTTAAAGATTCTGACCCTGAAATGCGTGAAATGGCGCAAGAAGAATATAAAGAAGCTAAAGCACAAATTTTGGCAATTGAAGATCAAATTCAAGTATTAATGTTGCCAAAAGATCCGCGAGATAATAACAACGTGTTTGTTGAAGTACGCGCTGGAACAGGCGGTGATGAAGCGGCTATTTTTGCTGGCGACTTATTCCGTATGTACAGCCGCTATGCAGAAACTAAAAAATGGAAAGTAGAAGTTGTGAGCACCAATGAAGGTGAGCACGGTGGTTACAAAGAAGTTATTGCAAATATTAGTGGCGAAGGCGTTTACGGTCAATTAAAGTTTGAATCAGGTGTACACCGCGTACAACGTGTGCCAGAAACTGAGTCACAAGGGCGAGTTCATACCTCTGCGTGTACTGTTGCGGTAATGGCGGAAGTACCAGAGGCAGAAGCGATACAAATTAATACCGCAGATTTAAAAGTTGATACATTTCGTGCATCAGGCGCAGGTGGTCAGCACGTTAATAAAACAGATTCTGCTATTCGACTTACACATATACCTACCGGTGTTGTGGTTGAGTGTCAGGATCAACGTTCACAGCATAAAAACCGTGCTAAAGCGATGTCAGTACTTGCAGCACGTTTACAACAGGCTGAAGATGAAAAGCGCCATGCGGCAGAAGCATCTGAACGTCGTGACTTAGTAGGTAGTGGCGATCGTTCTGAACGTATCCGTACTTATAACTACCCACAAGGTCGTATTACCGATCACCGTATTAACTTAACACTTTATCGTTTGAATGAAGTGGTAGCGGGTGATTTAAGCTGCGTTATTGACCCATTAATGCAAGAACATCAAGCTGACTTATTAGCGGCTATGGGCGACGAGTAATCGTGAGCCAAACTCTTGAACAAGCTATTGCTGCAGGCGCTAATTTATTAGCACCTAGCAGCGAAAGTGCTAAATTAGACGCACAAGTTTTACTTCTACATATTCTTCAAAAACCTCACAGTTACCTTTTTACTTGGCCAGAGCATGCGCTTAATGCCGAACAACAACAGCAATTTAATACATTTTGCCAAAGACGTTTAAACGGTGAACCTGTTGCACATATTACGGGGCAACGTGAATTTTGGAGCTTATCGCTTGAAGTTAACGCAACAACTTTAATACCTCGACCAGATACTGAAACGTTAGTAGAACAAGCACTTGAAGTGGCTGTACCTGCTACAGCTAAAGTGCTTGATTTAGGCACGGGTACTGGTGCAATCGCACTGGCCCTTGGTAGTGAAATGCCTAATTGGCAAATTATTGCAGTAGATAGAGTAAGCGATGCAGTTGCACTGGCTACACGTAACCAGCAGCGATTGGCTATTAATAACGTTCACGTTAAGCAAAGCAACTGGTTTAGCGAGTTACATGGTGAGAAATTCAACCTAATTGTTACCAACCCGCCTTATATTGAAAGCAGTGATATACATTTAAATCAGGGCGATGTGCGCTTTGAGCCTTTGTCGGCATTAGTGGCTGATGATTGTGGAATGTCTGATATTAAACAAATAATTACACAATCACGTGACTATTTGTTATCTAGTGGCTATCTTTTAATAGAACACGGTTTTGAGCAAGGTGAAGCTGTTCGTCATTTCTTCAAAAAAATGGCATTTGTGGATATTAAAACAGTGAAAGACTTTGGTGATAATGACCGTGTAACGTTTGCACAGTGGCCCTAAAGAATAATAATTGCCTGCTAGTGCGTTAAATAATGCCATGAAGGAATTTCGACTATGATGGGTGATTTTTTATTTTCAGATGAGCCAGAAGAAGCAATCAATGAGATTGAACTCGGTACCTGGAAAGTATTAATCGTTGATGATGAACCTGAAGTTCATGCTGTTACAAAACTAGCGTTGAGTGATTTTGAGTTTCAAAATAAACGCTTAGAATTTATTAGTGCGTACTCAGGTGCTGAAGCAAAAGAGCTTGTGAAAGAGCATCCAGATGCAGCCATTGTACTACTTGATGTAGTAATGGAGACCGATGATGCCGGTTTGCAAGTTGCTAAGTTTATTCGTGAAGAAGCTAAAAATAATCATATTCGAATTATTTTAAGAACGGGTCAACCTGGTCAAGCACCTGAACGACAAGTAATTATTAATTATGATATTAACGATTACAAATCTAAAACAGAGCTAACGGCTCAAAAGTTATTTACTGTTATTATGTCGAGCCTGCGTTCGTATCGGGATATTATTTCGATTGAGCAGTCACGCGAAGGGCTTGAGAAAATAATTATAGCGTCCCGTGATATTTTTTCTGCGCATTCAATAGAGCACTTTATTGAAGGCGTTATGCAGCAGTTAACTTCTTTACTCGGTATTGCTGATCAAGCTATGTATGCAACTACTTTAGTTGCGCAAAATCCTGAAGCACAAAATAATAAAAAATTAATTGTTTGCTCGGGTACCGGTGACTTTGAAAAAAGTGAAGGTAAAGAGCTCGATGAGGTATTACAAGCTGAACAATTAAGTGCATGTCATCAGGCGCTTAATGAAAAAAGCATTATTTATAAAGATAACTACTTATTTGCGTATTGTAGCAGTGAGTACAATCATAATTCGATGCTATTTATATCAGGTATTCCAAAGGATTTAACGGATACTCAGCGCCATTTAATTAAGATTTTCTCTCAAAACGTGCAACTTGCGTTTGAAAATGTACAACTTCAGTCTGAAATAGAAGCAACGCAACAAGAGCTTGTTTACAGGTTAAGTGAAGCGGTAGAGCAACGCTCAACAGAAACGGGTAATCATGTTAAGCGTGTAGCACATATTTGTCATATATTGGCACAAGGGTATGGCTTATCTAAGCATGATGCTGATTTAGTAAGGTTGGCGTCGCCTCTTCATGATGTAGGCAAAGTGGGCATTCCTGATGCGGTATTAAATAAACCAGCAAAGTTAGACGCCCAAGAATGGGAAGTGATGAAAACCCATACTGATAAAGGCTATACTATTTTAAAAGACTCGCCGCATGAGATTGTTAGTGCAGGCGCAATTATTGCAAAAGAGCATCATGAAAAATGGGATGGCTCTGGTTACCCACAAGGTTTAAGCGGAAACGCAATTAATGTATTTGGTCGTATAGTTGCACTTGCTGATGTATACGATGCACTTCGCCATAAACGATGCTATAAAGAACCTTGGACACTGCAAAACGTAGTTGATGAAATTAACGCTCAAAAAGGCACACACTTTGAACCAAAATTGGTTGAAGTATTTAACGAGAAGCTTGATGAGTTAGAAGCGGTTCTTAACCGTTTTCCTGATTAAATTTTTATAAAACAGAAGTACAGGGGCATATGGATTATTTAGCAGTAAAGCATTCACACATGGCAATTGCGATGTTGAGTGTGATTTTATTTTATGTTCGCGCATTTTCGCGAATGGGCAGTGGTAAATTAGCAAAAAATAAAGCGGTAATGATTGGTAGTCATAGTATAGATACTTTGTTATTAGTGTCGGCACTTACGCTTATATTTATGGCTAAAATTAACCCGTTTGAACAATATTGGCTATTAGAAAAAATAGTTTTAGTGGTTATATATATTGGTATTGGGGCTAAAAGCGCCAGACAAACTAAAATGACGGCTAAAGTTGCTTACGTTTTAGTTAACACTGCTGTTATTTTAGCGATAGGTTATTTAGCGACGTCTAAATCAGCTTTTTTGCTTTAAGTAATACCTGACTATTTGAGCTTTATAGTTGTTTTATAAAGCTCAAATACGACTCCCTCTCAGAAAATATTCAAAAAAATCTCTATATTGGTATATAGCTTTAAAGTTAGGTAAACTACGCCTTCGTTTTCTAAAATGTTGCAGTATTAATGACTACCCTCGGGTTTGACGAACACGATGAATCTTATCTTGATGATGCTTACGATGAATTTACACCTCCAGCGATTTACCGCTGTATTAAAGCAGAGTCAAAATGGGACCCTCAGATAGATTTAACACCATGTTATGAAACTTTAACTGACTTTGAACAGCAAATTTCAGCGCTGTGTTTAAAAGTGAGTGATGAGCACGATTGCTTCGAAAAATTATTAGATATGTTTTACAGCGATTGGCTATTTAGTGCCTCAGGCTTAAAAGTGCCAGAATACAAATTAAATACATTAAGCTATACGCTTTCTATGCGTAGTGGCTCACCAACAACGCTTGCAATTATACTTTGTCACTTTTTACAACAAGCTAACTTTGATGCAAATCTTAGTCTTACGCTGGGTGATGTTGGTGTTCATGTGGCGATAAGTGATGAAGAGGGCTACATAATTGAGCCAAGCAGCGGGCAACAAAGCTGGTATATCATCCCTGAAAACGCAGATGAAGATGATGGGCAAGAACAAGAGCCTTTAGAGTTAATTTTTGATGACGAAGTATATAAGCTATTTTTAGCTCAGCAAAAATGGTCTTTCATTAGCGAAAACAAATTTGGTCATGCTTTGACCTGTGTAGAGATGCTAATGGAGCTAATAGGCGACGACCCGTATGAGAGACGCGACAGAGGTTACTTATTAAATCAGCTCGGTTGCCCTAAAATGGCACGTGATGATTTACAGTTTTTTGTCGATGAGTGTCCGGACGATCCTGCAATAGAGATTATTCAACACCAAATAGAAGAACTAGAAGATAATAATAAAACGCACCATTAAGAATAGGAATAATTATGGTTGAAACTCAAAGCGCATTAATTACAAATGATGCCGTTGTGCTTGGTTTGCTTGCTATTATTTTGGGGTTTATTTTTAAAACCTCAAACAGTGAGCGTCCAGCTTTAAAACGATTTTATAAATACGTACCTGCTTTACTACTGTGTTACTTTTTACCTTCGTTATTAAATACCTTTGGTATTGTAGATGGTAATAAATCCAATGTTTATTATGTGGCTTCGCGCTACTTACTGCCTGCTTGTTTAATACTGCTTACCATTAGTATTGATTTAAAAGCTATTATTAACTTAGGCCCTAAAGCGCTCATTATGTTTTTAGTGGGTACATTGGGCATTGTTATTGGTGGGCCATTAGCTATTTTAGTCGTGAGTGCATTTGACCCAAGTATTGTTGGTGGTCATGGGCCCGATGCAGTATGGCGCGGTATGACAACCGTTGCGGGTAGCTGGATTGGCGGTGGTGCTAACCAAGCATCAATGAAAGAGATGTTTGAAGTTGGTGGTGATATATTTTCTGTAATGATTACAGTAGATGTAATAGTCGCGAATATTTGGATGGCTGTTTTATTGTTAATGGCAGCAAACCATAAAAAGATTGATGCAGCTACGGGTGCTGATACAAGCGCAATTGAAGATTTAAAAAAACGTGTTGAAGCCTATCACGCTGAACATGCCCGTATTCCTACTCTTAACGATTACATGACGCTGCTTGCAATTGCATTTGGTATAACCGGTTTAGCGCATTTTTGTGCTGACTTTTTAGGTCCGTACTTTGGCACGACTTATGAATGGGCAAAAGAATACAGCTTAAACAGTAAATTCTTTTGGCTAATTGTTATATCAACAACGATTGGCATAGGCTTATCGTTTACTAAAGTTAGACAAATAGAAGCGTTTGGCGCTTCAAAAGTAGCCTCTAGCTTTTTGTATATTTTAGTTGCATCGATTGGTTTGCATATGAATGTAACCGCTATTTTTAATAACCCAGGGTTATTTTTAGTTGGTGCCATTTGGATGTTAGTGCATGCAAGCATAATGTTAGTAGTAGCTAAACTAATTAAAGCACCATTATTTTATATGGCTGTGGGCTCGCAGGCTAATGTGGGCGGTGCAGCGTCTGCACCTGTTGTAGCATCAGCATTTCACCCTTCGCTTGCGCCTGTTGGTGTCCTGTTAGCTGTACTGGGCTATGGTGTGGGTACTTATATGGCTTATATTTGTGGATTAATGATGCAAGCAGTTGCACCGTAAGGAATTTAAATGAAAGACCAAATTATTAAAATTAATGAAATTGAACTAGCAAACAACAAACCGTTTGTATTGTTTGGTGGTATTAACGTATTAGAATCTCGCGATTTAGCTATGCGTGTTGCAGAGCATTACGTAGAAGTTACGACGAAACTCAATATTCCTTATGTATTTAAAGCGTCATTTGATAAGGCTAACCGTTCTTCAATCAATTCGTACCGTGGTCCTGGTATGGAAGAAGGTTTAAAAATATTTGAAGAGATTAAAAAGACTTTCAACATACCGCTTATTACTGATGTACATGAACCGCATCAAGCAGCACCTGTTGCTGAAGTTGTTGATGTAATTCAGTTACCAGCCTTTTTAGCACGTCAAACAGATTTAGTTGTGGCGATGGCTAAAACAGGTGCAATTATTAACGTGAAAAAACCACAGTTTTTAGCGCCGCATGAAATGCGCCACATCATTACTAAATTTAATGAAGCGGGTAATAATAACATCGCACTTTGTGAGCGTGGTTCTAGCTTTGGTTACAACAACCTAGTGGTTGATATGCTGGGTATGGATGACATGAAAGCAATGGCGCCTGTTATTTTTGATGCAACACATGCGCTACAACGCCCTGGTGGACGAGCTGACTCTGCTGATGGTCGTCGTGCACAAGCTGCAGAGCTTGCTCGAAGTGGTATGGCGCTAGGTATTGCAGGTTTATTTATTGAGGCGCATCCAAACCCTAACGAAGCTAAATGTGATGGCCCATGTGCGCTAGCACTTAGTAAGTTAGAAGGGTACTTAACGCAAATGAAAGCAGTTGATGATTTAATTAAAAGCTTTGCCCCACTTGATACAAGTGCAAGCGATTTATAATTAAGCATGATGTTTATTAAAAAGCGACTCAGGTCTAATGCCGATCAGTTAAGAAAATGACCGGTTGACCGATCCAAACGA
>NZ_WTKW01000007.1:0-29358 GCF_011378745.1 Pseudoalteromonas sp. Z1A6 | reverse complement strand
AAAGTACTTTAAACAATAAAAGCTCTATTGTTTAAAGTTGGTTTTAATAAAGTAAAGCTACTATTTATGCTCAGCGCTGTTTTTTACATCACCAAACTTCATGTCTGTTTACTTGGCAGTCATCAGGGTCTAAATAAGGTTTTATCTCTTCAGGGAACCCGTGTTTTTCTGTTATATCTTTATCGATTTTGAAGTAATGCTCTATCGATTGATATAAATGAGTGCCAAGTGGAATTGAGGTATCCATAAAAGTCATGGCTGTGGCATATTGCAGCGAATCCCATTCACGATTAAAACCACCTACGTAAAATGTTGGTTTAGTGAGTCTATAATACGCAGGATACTTTAACGGCACCATAAGAGACACAAACACGCGTGAACCACCACGGGCTGAGCCGACATTACGCTCATTTGCACCATAGCAAACAATGTCTTCGTAAGGTAAATAAAACGGTTTTCTGAATAATGTATGCGGAGTTTTTACAAGGCCAGTATGCCGATTGAAGTAAAACTTATCTCGGTGCGATAATATGGCGCGGTATTTATGCATATAAAAACCTATAATAAACATAGGGGCATATACAGCAAATGGCACCCACCGATAATCCTCCCACACAAAGCCAATAACAACCAAGTCAACGAAGAGAAACATAACTGCAGCGACCATCAGCAAGAAGCTTAGACCAGTAAATAAATTTGACCACCCTCCAAACCATGAAATAGCAAGTTGTTGCCCATCAGAGCGAACCCAGTGCCCCTCGAGTGTTGAGCCACGATTAGGCGACTTGAGCTCTGCTGTATATTCATCAGTAAAACGCTTACTTTTAAACGTGCGGGTTTTAAATCCGCAGCCATTGAGTACTTCCGCTTTTTTTAATCGCGTTTCATAACTGTCTTTATGTAAGTAGTCTCTTGGTAGTCGCTCTTTGTAGGTTTGTCTATTATCACGGTATTTACTTTTGTTATCGCCTCTCCTTTCGATTTCTTCCATTTTCTCTGGGTTATTTTTTCTAAATTCTTCAATGCGCACTACATCTTCTTCGTCTAAGGCCAGTTGCTTTATGGTTTTATCTTTTGCTCTTGTTGGGTCTCTATTTGGATTTTCAGCGCACCACTGTTTAATTGCGTTAATACGGTTTTCTCTTTTTATTTTTTCTCGTTCTTCGTGAGTTAAACCATCTTCCTCTTCAGCAATGTGGCGCTCAACTAGCTCATCAAGTATTCTTTCGTCCTCTGATCTTTTATCATCTATGTTCATAGTTACTCCTTTACACGATCTAATTCTTATAAATTAATTACTGCTTGGCTAATTACTTGACCAATGCGGTGACTGTACTTGCGGTCATCATTGAAAGACAGTAATCCAGGCTTTTCACCCGCTTTGTAATACTCAATTGGTAAGCCATAGGTACTATTAAAACCTTGAATAGTCGGTTGGCCTTTGCCATTTGGGTATACTGTGGCTTCTAGTTTGAGTTCTATATGGTCGCCTGGCTGCAAACCGAACTCAGTCAAAAATGCATTATAATTTATTTCTGCTTGCCACCCTGTTCGTGCTGGCTGAAGCATCCATATCGCACCTACTAATATGGGGGAATTAAGAGGAATTTGTTTAAATTCTCTATGCTTTGTGTAACGTGACATTTTAAGTTGTATTATTTCTGCATATTTTTTAGCTGCTTCAACATCATAACCACGATAAGGTACAATTATATTTGCACCTGTTGGATTAACTATCCGCCAATAGAGCTTTGTATCGACACCTTCTTTTACCGCAGCAACAGGAGTGGATAAACTAATTGAAATAGTTTTAGCTAAGTTGCTTGCAATCAGTTTTGCATAGGGCTTGTAAAGTGCATTATAAACATCGAGTAGTGCTAAATCAGGGCGACTTCTCCACTGTTCGGCTCGTACACTAGTCGAGCCATCATTAATAAAGGGCGCTTTTCCCCATGGGCATGCATGTAGCCATGCCTCAATTTCTGACTCACTAAAGTAATACATTAAGCCTGCCGCAATTAGAATTATCACTAAGCCTGCAATGCCAAATACGGCGATCAATGCTGATGCCCCTTTGGTGATAATTGCAATGCCAGATGCGGCAGTCATGCTTAAAAAGCCCAAAGCCATAACTGAGTTTGCCGTGGCAAGACCAACATTGCCCTTGTTATATTCATTAACCGCGTCCCTCACAGCCACATATGTACTTATTGCGCCTGCAACAAACGTCGCTGCATTAGCGGCATAAGATAAGGCTACCTTCGCAGAAATAACACTGACTCTTCCTCGTAGTATTTTTTTACTAAGCTCGCTAGCAGGCACTTTATTGTCAGCATATAAAATTAACTGACCAGAGCTTGGCATACCATAACGCCGCTCTACCAAATCTTTACCAATATTCACCATAACATCAAGTAAATCTAAGGCTGCCGATGCTTTATCCATAGAACTGACGCCATCACCAGTTATAACGGTATAAAAATTAATGGCTTCTAGCCCAGAAACAAACGGCAAAACACCAATGCTAGCTAAGCCAACTTTCCCCGTTTGCTGCTTACCCAATGCTGTTTTCGCGTACTTTTTGAGGGATTTATTATGATCTTTATATCCAGTTAAATCCCAGTTTGTTTTGAGCTGAGCACCTTCAACCGCTTCTAAACCATCTTCAAGCCTCTTCACTACTCCTTCCAATGCAGCTAGCTTATTTTTATCAAGCGCCACCATCTTTTTTATAACTTTCTTCTTGGCGCTGTCTGATTCGTAGTATTGCTTAGTAACCATGGCCTCTAGTTCATTCAAAGAACCATCTAAGCTAGTAATAAGGTCTAATCGAGCGGGTATCGTCACTTTATCGTTAACTTTAAGTTTAACAATGGGCCGCGTTCCGCCATTGCCTGGGTAACTACCTTGGCTCAGTGCTTCATCAATACCTTCGGTTATTTTATTAAATTCTAAAATTCGTTGTTCGGCACGCTTAGTACGGCTGTCAAAATTAAGCGGGACTACTGAATCGGGTAAGTTTCCTTGATAATAATCGTTAACATCAATATCAATCTCAACGAGTAAACCATCAGAAACCATGTGCGCGAGATGCATTATTTTTTGATAGGGGTTGTACGACATCGCAACTGACTTAATACGTGCCTCACTATTAAGCATGTCTAAACCCACACTTTTTAGCGTCGATAAATGCGCACGGGTGACACTACTTTTTGTTTTTGCTTGTTTAAGCAGTGTTTTATAATGCTCTAGTTCTTTGTTTCTTTGTTTAAGCTGCCTGTTTAATTGCTCGGTGATGTCATCGCCATCTATACCTTGGTTACGCGCTTCCTGAATGAGATCATTGCGTGTCTTTTCAGAACTTTCAATTTCACTTTGTTTATTTTTTATCTGTATTTCTAAATTCTTTGTTTGCCGCTCAAGTTTATTACTTTCTCGCTGTAAGCTAGATTGTTTTTGCATACGGGCAGTAAACACATCTTTAATTGTTCCGCCACCTTGAGACATAGAATAAGTGGCAGATGGTACTTCCATAATAATATTAAAAAAGCCCCATACAGCTTGGCTACTCCTACGTAATACCTGCGTTAAATCGCCTTCTATATAACCATCAAGTTGATCATCTTGCTTCTCCAAAGTCTTAAATTCATCAATAGAAAAATCAATGTTTTTAGGGTCTTCTTCATCTCGAAAACACTTATATTCAGTTAAATTAGGCTTACTACTGGTTTCATCAGGGAATAGTAACTTATGTAGTTTCAATAAATTTGAACGGTCACTGGTATCCTCCGGGTGTGTACCTAACACTTTTAAGATTATATGTTGCCCTAGATCATTACTATCGATTTGCTTAAGCTTTTGCGCGTCTTGGTCATACACTACACTTGAGCGAAGCAAGTCTGCCGTTAAATCTTTCAAAGGGGCTAATACGTCACACATAAGTTGATATATATCGAGTCGTCGGTTACCTGAGTGGTATGCATAGTCTCTTGCACATTGATAAAAGCTAGAAGCAGTATCTTCATCCTCTATAAGGTCTTTTACATTGGCTCTTAGCTCATTGATATACTCACCAAGCACAAGCACTTTTTCTGTTGCTAGAAACTTTCTGAATGCTGTTTTATCAAATTTATTTTCTACCCACTTTTTATAATCATTAGCAATGTCCTGTTCTTGCTCAGAGACACTGTCTTCACCATATGTTGCTAATTTGTCAGACACAGATTGCGGAAAAGCAAAAAAGGTTTGTTGAACAAACGATGCTAATTCAAGCTCACCTCGCTGCTCTTTTGAGAGCTCATCAACACTCGAAACCGTTTGTCCATTTGCTACTTGCTCTATCGGTAGTGAACTAATCACTGAGCGAGTAAGCGTGATATCTGCAGCGGCTTGTCTTACTTTTCCTATTGCGTCAGGTATAACGGGGCAATAGACTCCAGCTTTATTTACAACATCGAGTGCAACATGCTGAGGTAACTGATTACTATTATAGCCTTGCTCAAAATCACCAAGCTTATCTAACGTAAACAATCTGTTGCTTCGAAGCTCTATTGCATCAGCATTATTCTCACCTGGCTTAACAGGCTCTCCATAGTTTAACCTTGGGTCTTCAGGTTTAAGGCCTCCAAATAATTGAATTTGTTTCCACGACCACTGCACTTCAGAAAAAGCAATTTGTACTTGGCAGTTACTTCCATTAAGTTTGTTCGGTACTATAATCGTTTTAAGTGTTTCACCAGTCGCCTCACGAAAACCTTTATTTGTTTTCCAAGTAAGAGAGCCTTTCTGCCAAGCAAGGTTAATATCATTAAACCTTGTTACATCTTTATCTGTCGTTACCTTAAGTTCTCGCCATAAATGTCCATCTAAATATACATATAGAAAGCCATTCCTTAGGTTATTTTTATTTCCATCAATTTCATCATCAGAATGCGCGTAGCGAAGAGGAAAAATATGAACAAGCTCAATATCCGCTGCATTATCATCTGCATCTCTAGCATTTATTTTATAAAGCGGTATCTTATAATAACCTTCTTGGCGACCGTCAATTGACTTATCCTTCACCATTAAAGATACGCTTTTACCCCCTTCAGATTGGCTCTCAAATACCAGTTCTCTATGTTCAGCTATAATATTAACTTTGTTAGCTATACTCATATCACTCATATTATCGACACTCCATCTTCATCTAACTTTTCTGACCCTGATATTTTTATGACTATTTTTTTACCGGCTTGCTGGTCAGCCAAACTATCCCTCATTTCCACACTTAACCCTCTTGGTGATGCGCCACCTGATTGCGCTAGCGGCATAGGCGGGGTGTTTTTTGAGTTTGAAATCATTAAGTCGCCTTGGCGCACTGCGGGTTTGCCTTCAATGAGCACATTAAATGAGCCTATAATAAATTCAGCTTTACCATCGTTAGTGCCACTCATTAGGCCTTTTTTATCACCTGGCATATCACCCGTACTTTTTGAAAAATTACTTTTTATATTGGCAGCACCATTACCATTTATTTTTACTGACCCCGCCACACTTGCTACATCGCTTGCTGCGGCCATATTTGGATAAGGAATTGGGATAACACTTGGGCCTACCGTCGTTAAACATATATCAATAGTGCTTAGCTTGCCGCCGCTACTTTGGTGCACTGCGGTGCGGCCATTAATTAATACATTTTGCCCTGATACTGTGGCTACTTGCGCTGCTTGCGATTGTGTATCTTTGGTTAACTGTTCTTGACTGCCGGCTTGCCACCCTAAGTGACTTGAGACTAAATCTAAAAATAGCTGCGCGTCTGTTATAGGGGTATTAACGTCCATACCCGTTTGTGGCTCGTTCCACGGCAAAATAGGTTCGTTTTTTTCATCATCCCATTCTGGTGGCGGAATTATATAGTCGGGTATGAAGGTGTTTACCATTTCACCGAGTGTTTTTTCACGGTATTTAGGGCGTGCTATTTCATCTAAAAAAGCAGCTTCACCGGCTTCTCTGTCTTCAAAAATAGCAACATTGCTGGCTTTACCTAATGCGCCGTTACTTCGTGCGCTATTATTAAGTCCTAACAAAGTTGGGTTGTTGTGTCGCCATGTTAACGATCCACCTGAGCGCACATCGGCGGTTAGCGCGTCTACATCGTACTGAACACTACCCGCTTGTTTACCTGCGGCTGCATTAATGTATGTCATGAATTTTCACTCCTTGAAATTTTTATTAATTGCTCATTGGGTGAATTAAATAATAAAAACACATGATTTAACCCTTCACTTAATGGGTTATTTAAATAGCTATGCGTAAGTACTAACCCTGTTAGGTTATTAGCAACACCTTGATAACCTATTGTGTTGTTTAAGTCTGCAAGCTCTAGTAATTCATCTTCTGGGGTATATAGCGTTTGTGTATTAGCAAACCATTTTTTTTGCCATGCTAACGACTGTTTACCTGCAAATAAGTAAGTATCATTAACGCGAGCTTCTGCTTGGTTAAGCTGCTCACTTAATTCGCCATTAAAAAGCTGTGCTTCTAGCCCACCTTGCCCATGTGTAAGTAATGCACATCCACCTTCACCATTAATTATACCTGGGGGGCCATTTAAAACTTGCACTACATTATTTTTTGCTTGAGTACTCACATACTGGTAACTAACGCATGAATCTACGGCGATAATGAGGGTATCTGGCGCTATGCTTTTTAAATCAAGCGTTGTAGTTTGTTCAAAATCAGGGACTTGCTGCGAAATCACCTCAGCTAAAAGCTCACTGAGTGTATCGTCACTTATTACTGGGTTGTTTAACTCATCCTGTGGTAATACAAACACTATTTGGCTTATGCGGGATGTTTTTCTAAGTGTTGTAATATCAATATTTTCAAGCAACTGACTTAATAACAGTAAGCATTTGGTTTGCCTATCAAGCTGAGCAAGCTCTTCTATTTCTACCATTATGTAGGGGGCATCTAAGCTTATATCGCAACGTATTAGCGCTTTACTCGGTTTAGAAAACAACATTTGATTTGCAACAGCGGTATACAAGCTACTTGGTGTACATCCACTGGCATTTATATGGCAAAGTACATCAAACTTCATTGTTAGTTTCCTTTTTTGCCACAACTAACTGGCTATTTGCGCCTACGTGTATTGCGTCAATATAACCGCGCCATAACAAAGAAAAACTCTGCGCGTCAGAATCAATAACCAACGTATCGCAGCGCAAACTAATGGTATGTCTGTTTAATGTGTTAACTAGCTGAACAATAGGCTCTTCAAATGGAAGCTCAACTCGCTGATGCTGCCCATAAGCTTGTAACGGGTATAACCCTGAAAGTGAAAACGCCCACCCTTGTGTAAACTCATTTCTTACTCGCTGATCTAGCGGTGCCATATTGTTAAAATGTTCATCAAGTACTGTTTTAAACGGGTAATTGCCTGCCATAAGTGCTTTTTGATCAATGTCGGGCATAAGCTCTATACGCGGTGACCAATGTGATGGTATAGCTGAAAAGCTTGCAACTGGGGTAGTATGGCTCGGTTTACGAAGTAGTTGGTTTGCGTATTCAATGCAAGGTAATTGCTGCCCTTTTGCTTGTTTGTTTTTAAGCTTAAACCCTCTCCCTATCGGATTTTCAAGCAGATAATTAGACTCATCGTTAAAGTCTTTTCCACCAAAGGCATTACTGTAATTAATGGGTGTAGGCTCAATAATATTAGGATCAGTTGCAACAGGCCCAAGTAAAGAGCGCTTCCAAAAGCGTGCGCCAGTTACACGTAAACGCTTTTTAAATAGTGGCTGCGTTTTATTATGAAGGCCAAGCTCTACTTCAATCACTCGTGCTTGTTTGGCTTTGGGTGGGTAAGCTGTAAAGTCGCCATACACTTCAAAACCTGTTTTAAAGGCGACTTGCTCGTTTACTTCACTCAGTGGTGTATATGCGGGGTCGCCATCGTAGTCATCAGCTAAAACAATATCGGGGCCGGGCTCGTTTGGTGTTACATTGCCTTTTTCGTCAAATTCAAAGTTTTGTTTTACAAGGACAACTTTAGCCAACGTACGGTCACTCAACCAACCATCAAAAAAGCTAGCCTGCCAAGGAGAAAAGTTATTCAGCACTTGGGCTCTCCGCTATAACACTTTGCCATTGTTTGGCGCTCAGTAATACATGGTACAAACCACAGGCCTTTTGCAAAGAATAATGTGGTGCTACAACGCGTTGCACAACTTCACCTGCAAGCATTTTTAATTTTTGTTTTGCATTACTGCACACAAAGCTAACGCCGTTTAACAATTGATCCCCAGGCACTAATGCAAACGCTTGCCTTGCATGCTCTGCATCATCAAGGTTTATGCCGCTGTGTACATTTTTTTCGTTATTTGGTTCTACTACAGTTACTTTGTTTGCTTGGGCAAGCGCTCTGTTAGTAATAATTAGCCATGCTGCGTAAGCTGGTTTTTGAGTTACCCCATGCGCCATTAAATTAATAAATAAAGGCAATGCGCGCTTATATACAAAGTGGCTTAGTACATGCTGGCAAAGCCCGGGGTTAGCTTTACAAAAAAGTAGGCAAGGTTCATCCCAGCGCGGATCGTTAGTAAGCCCTGCTAGGGCAAGTAATTTTGCTTTTTTGTCGTCATCATTTGTTTTAGCAAATACTTTAAATAGTATGTCTGATAAGTTACTTGTTTTATTACAATAGGCATTCACGAGTGCTGCATAAGCAATATCAAAGTTAGTATGTAACATGGCATGGCTAAGCTCTGTTTCGCTTAAGTGCTGTGAAAAAAGTAAAGTAATCGCGTTACTATCAAGCTGTTCTTTTTCGTTGAGTACACTATTACGCAGTGCTTTATTATCATCTAACTGCCAATAACCAAGTAAGTGCTGTAATACACTGTAATAACTTAAATGTTTATCCGACTTTAAAGCTAAAAAAGTTTCGCCGCTGTTAAGTTCACTTTTTAAATTAAGACTTTGTAGCAATAGCGTGTAGATACTGTGGTGCTCTGGGCTTTCTATCGCAAGGGTAATAAATTCATTAAGCGCTAAATGACTTACTTGTGTTAAATTTTTACCTGCAAAGTAATCTGTGGGTGCATCACTTTTTAAATCGCTGAGTGTGTATAAATGATTTAGTAATTGGCTTTCAATTACATTGAGTCGAGCAAGCGGATAAACACCTTGCGCTTGCAACTTTTGTTTGTGTTTTAATAGAGTAGTTAAACGCTGCTGATGCTGCTTAACTTTAGCGACTTGAGCAAACATAGTGTTAATTGAGCCTAATTGGCCAGCCAGCCAAAGTAAGATCTTGCTCGCTATTAGCCGTTATATCTCGCCCTTCGAGCACTATCGTCCCGTCGGCAAATACTTCTATCGTCCCTTTAGCCGTTTGAAGGCTAATACTTTGCTGAGCTTCAATAACAATATGGCCTTGGCTATTTTGAATGAATGCAGCGGGTGCTTGATCTTCATTTGCAAGTAGGCCTGTTACTATAAAGCCCTGTGCAGTATGGGTAAGCAGTACTGTGTCGCCCACTTGGCATGGTGTTATATGCGCCGCTTGTGCTACCACATTATGTTCGTCGTTATTTATTGTAACGCCTTTAACTCGGCCAAATTCATCAACTTTACTTACAGGTGCAAGTTGCTGATCGTGATTAAATATACTTTTAACTTTAGCGTTCATTAAATTACTCCTTTAACTTAGTTATTACTAATTGCACTGCCTTTAATTGCTATATTAGTGGCACTTAACGTTATATTAGTGGCATCAATTGTGAGGTTACCCGCAGCATCAATTTCTATACTTGCGCCACCTTGACTTAACTGAATTGAACCCTGCCCATTTGCTTTTATAGTGATGTTACCGCCACTATTTAGCTCTAAATCACCTTGAGGTGCTTGTAGCTCAAGGTTGCCGTCAACCGAGTAAACGCTAATGTCTTGCTGCGCTTGCATTTTAAGCTCATCAGTTGCTGTGAGCTCTAAGTTACCGTCAGCCGCTTGAATACGACTATTTGAGGCTGAGCTTAGAGTTAAATCCGCAGCCGAGGTAACTGTAATATCTCCCTCGCGGGTTTGAATTTGCAGATTGTTTTCTACTCGGGTTGTAAAATTATTAGCGACTGTAAAGTTTGCGTCGTTCTCGGCAACAAACTGAAGGTTTTCTTTCGCTGAAATTTTAACATCACCATCAACAGACTTTAACATTGCCTGGTGCGCACCATTTGTTGCATCGAGTATTAATTGGTTTTTATTGTTTTTATTGGCAAGGCTTATCTTCTCTTCGCCTTTTTTGTCATCCATTACAAAGCTGTGCCCAGCTTTAGTTACTAATTTGTTTTCAGTTGGGTTTTCGCTCGTAACAGGATTTGGAGCATTTTCATTATAAAGCGCGCCTAAAATTATAGGCCTGTCTAAATCACCATTTTCACCACAAACGAGCACTTCTGTACCTTGCGTTAGTGGAAAATGCATACCGTGCCCGCTGCCGCCGTAAGGTTGCATTAAACGTGTTGGACGGCTTTCTTGGCCTTCTCCATCTTGGTTAAATGGTAGTTTTACTACGTAATTTCCTTTGTCATCAATTTCTTGCTCAATTAATGCATTAAACGTTGCAAACACACGCCTCGCTGGGCGTAATGGAGCTTTATAAGGCTGATTAACACTAATTAAATAAGCCTGGTTTTTATACGTTAAACCCTTCACATTTGAGCCGTATTCAACCGAAGCACTTTGGCTACCTTTGTGCTCTACACGCGTCACTAAATACTGACCATCATGCTCTGGATGGTCATAAATATTTAAACGCATACCAGGGCGAAGCGCCCTGCAGTCTGTATCTATTATTATTTGCTCACGTTGGCAATCAAACGCTTGCTGTCTGATAGTTGCTAAGTCTTGGCCTTCGTTTGATTGCCCGTAATTATCACCGTAATGACTATCTTCACCAAAACCAATAACTGACGCACTGTTATTTTTTGAAACTTGCAAATTACCCGGAGCTTGGTAGTTGTAATCATCTAAGTGCGTACTTTGTGGAAATAATTGGGCCTGTCTACTTATAGCAAAAATTGACTCACTCGTTCTTACTTGCCCAGATGGCGGTACATAGCTTAGGTTTATTTCATCAAACTCTTGCGCTATACCATTAGAATCATTGCAAATATACAATGTACATTCACCACCCGTTTGCTCTACAAAGCTGTATACAAACCCGTGCTTACGCATTAAGCGTGTTACAAATTCGTAATCAGTCTCGTTGTATTGCACGGTCATATCGAGCATGGTTGAACTTGCTTGCACATTTAATTTTTGCGCGGGAAAACCTGCTTTTTCAAACACACTCGAAATAATTTTACCTGCATCCATAGCAGTAAATACACGGTTAGAATGCTGATGCTTAAGTAATGTTAAATGAGAACTCATGATCAAAGTATAGTGATACCCCTGATGACTTTGACCATGCGCTATAAAACCACTAATTAACCCTGAAATAGTACGATCTAACATTGACCACACTAGTGATAACGATACATCTTTGCCTATTAGCATTTCAGATGTTAGATGCTCAGGGCTCAATACTTGGATTTTAAATTCATAGTCTTCACATAAACGATCGTCCCTAGACTCAAAGTCAGTTACATATACCATCCCGTCAGGCATGCCCTGTATAGCAACACTAAAGTGACTTTTATTGGCCTTGAGCTCGTTAAATATGTCCATGAATCCCATTTTTACATCCTTTTATTTAAGCGTTATCTGCAAATGTCGCCGTAATTTCGTCTTGTTCGTCAACAGCCAGCGTTAAAATATCAGGCATGTCTTCTTCTGCCATAAACTCTAAAATTGATTTAGCGATACCAGGAAGTATTTGCTGCTCTATAACCGCATTTACCATACGTGCACCACTATCAGAAAGCGTACATTGAGTAGTCAGCTTTTCTAAAACACTGGCATCTACTCGTAGCTGCATTTTGTGGTTTTCGTGCAAACGTGTGGCAATGGCTTCAAGTTTCAGGCTGACGATAGACTGTAGAGCTTCAGAATCAAGCGCTAAGTAAGGTATAACTTGCATACGGGCAAGTAAAGCAGGCGCAAAAAAAGCAAGTAACTGCGGCTTAATTAAATCAGTAAGTGCACCGATTGATGGTACTTTCCAAGGCGTTCCGTCTTCATTAATAGGTGCTTGCGTTGGATTTAGCGCTTCGTTAATAGCTGCTTCTTGATCGCTTTGCTGTACCTGTTCTTCCCCGTCATCTTGAGGACTTAGGTCTATAACTGTAGGCGGTGTACATGCATCGATTAACTCTGCCGAGCCTAAATTAGATGTCATGATAATTACAGTATTTTTAAAGTCTATTTCACGCCCTTCACCGTCACGCATGGTGCCACGCTCAAATACTTGATAAAACATGTTCATTACATCTTTGTGCGCTTTTTCAACTTCATCAAGTAAAATTACTGAATATGGACGCTGCCTTACCGCTTCGGTTAATACACCTCCTTCTCCATAACCAACATACCCCGGAGGTGAACCTTTTAATTGCGATACAGTGTGCGACTCTTGGTACTCACTCATGTTTATAGTGGTTAAAAACTTATCGCCACCAAATAATTGTTTAGCTAAGCAGCGAGCGGTTTCTGTTTTACCTACACCTGAGGGGCCTGCCAATAAAAATACGCCTAGCGGACCTTCATCGTTACTTACGCCGGCTTTACTCACCCTTAGCGTTTGCGCTATTTTAGCCAATCCTGCCTGTTGCCCTATAACTTCTTGGCTAATTGTGGCTTCTAGGTTAATTAAATTACTAATCTGATCTTTTACCATTGCCCCTACAGGCACACCGGTCCACTGTGAAATAATTTGTGCAACAGCATCTGCATCTACTTCACTAAATAAGCCGTTGTCTTGTGTATTTTGCTCTTTAAGCGATTGGCGAAGTGTCAGTAATGATTCGCTATCAAGCTCTTGATCAGTTGCCTGCTTTATCTCGTTAATTTGACTCAAAGTCGAAATTTGAGATTCACGCGAGTGAGTAAGTTGCGCCAATTTATTTTGTGCAATAACCAGCTCTTCAACTAAATGGGTAAGCTTATCTTTATCAACAACTAAACCTTGGCCTAGCTCTATATTAAGGCTATTAATTCTGGTTTCTAAATAATTAATGTGCTCGCGCTCAGACTCAATAGCAGCAGGGTCTGTAGCAAACGACATACGTACTCTTGCCGCTGCGGTGTCCAATACATCAATAGCTTTGTCTGGTAATTGGCGGCCTGTTATATAGCGCGACGATAAAACAACAGCAGCTTCTATAGCATCATCCGTAATTTGAATATTATGATGCTCTTGATATTTATCTTTTAAGCCTGCAAGCATTAATTGAGCAGCTTGCTCTGTTGGCTCATCTACTTTAATAAGCTGAAAACGGCGCTCTAGTGCGGCATCACGTTCAAAATATTTTTTATACTCGCTCCATGTTGTAGCAGCAACGGTTCTTAATTCTCCGCGCGCTAATGCTGGCTTTAATAAATTTGCCGCATCACTCATGCCTGCATCACCACCAGCACCAATTAAAGTGTGTGCTTCATCAATAAACATAATTATTGGCGTTGTTGAATTTTTAACTTCATCGATTACTGTTTTTAAGCGGCGCTCAAACTCACCTTTAACGCCGGCACCTGCTTGCAATAACCCCATATCAAGCACCAATAAGCGTACGCCTTGCAGGTCACTTGGTACTTGGCCATCAATTATACGCTGGGCAAAACCTTCAACGACGGCTGTTTTACCTACACCTGGGTCACCCACTAAAATAGGGTTATTTTTTCTTCGGCGACATAACACATCAACCATCATACGGATTTCGTCATTACGACCGAGAACCGGGTCGATTTTACCCTGTTTTGCTTTTTCAGTTAAATCTTCACAGTACTCATCAAGCGCAGCTGTACCGTGCGATGAATCTGTTTGATTTGCAGACTTTGATTTAGCTACTGGGTTTAAACGCTCTGAAGATTGCTGACAAATTTTATCTAAATTTTCAGCTAAAAAACGTGAATCTATTTTATCCAGTAAAGCAGGTAGTTGAAGTACAGGGCTGTAAGGTAATAACTCTGTTAATGAATCAATAAGCGCAGCACCTGTTATAAAATCACTTTTATGCTGAACATTAGCACTTAACCATGCACGCTCTAGCCATTCGTATAAACGACGAGAAAATGTAGGCTTACTTTGATTACCGGCAGGCTGTTTATTTAAAAAGTCTAATAGCTCATGCCATACTTTGTCTTGATTAATATTAAAAAAATGAAAAATGTGCTCAAGGTCACCATTACTTCCTTCTTCCATTAACTTAATAAGTAAATGCTCAGGAAGCACTTCAAAATGACTACGACTACTCGCAAACCCAGCGGCTGATTCAAGTGCTGTTGCGGTGTGGCCATTTAATTTATCTATGAGTTGTTTTATACCTTTAGCATCCATTTTTTTATCCTTAATTCCTTAGTGTTTATACTGTTGATGACTGTAGCTATGTGTTGTTGTATTTGCAGCTGCAGCCCCTAAATATGAATTGTGTCCAAGTACTAACGGTTGCTGACCAAGTGCTTGCTCAGCAACCGCCTCATTAGCTACCTTTATTTGGCAAACCCACTCTACATTACTTGGTAGATGCGCAGATAATAGTGCCGCCATTTTTATACCTTCTTCGCTTCTTGGCGTTAAGCTCATGGCTGTATCACTATTAACTGGGCCTATATCTATTGTTAAAATACTTCCGCTAACCAATACCTGTGTACCAAGTACTGCAGAGTTACCTAAAACCATTTGGCTCTCTTCGCCTATTGCACTGGGCGTATCTATTTTTTGCCAATTAGCTCGTGTGTCGTCAACCTTTAGCGTGTCTATATTTAAACTATGTTTAAGAAGCTGCGCTAAGCCAGCAGCGCTAGTTTGCTTTAAACTGGCAATACCACACTGAATTTTTTGATCAGTTTTTCCCAGTAAAATAGATTCAACTAACCCATCAAATTGGCTCGCGCCTCTGCCTGCTATATTAATTTGCGACTTTTTCCAGGCCTGAAAAAGTTGGCAATACAACACATGATTAAATATATCTAAAAACTGACGAACGCGGTCACCGCTTTGCTCATCACTTGCTGCTTGCTCTAATACATAATGTGGCATGGGTGCATCTACACCATACAAGCCTAAAAAAGAGGTCGATAAGCTTAATCTTCCCCTGCCGTCGTTTTCTAATACACATTCGCGTACATCAGTAGCCGGAAAACCAAGCTCTTTAAAAGGTTTAAAAACAACCCTATTACTGATCCCTTGCTCTAGCTCTTGAGGCGCAGCCCAGTGTTTTTCTATTAAGCTCATCGCTTTAAATAAGTTAAACCGCCAAGGCTGCTCTATAAGTAGCTCTATTGGGGCGGGTAACTTAGACCAAACAGGATGCGCATGGCTTTTCTCAGCATAACTCATAGCTGATAGCTCTTACCTGGTTCAATATCCCAACTCCATGACTTATAACTAGGAATTGCATTAACACGCGTTTGTACGCTTTCGTTTATAGGGGCATACATTAAAAAGAATTCATGTAATACATTACAAAAATGATATAAATCGGCATCACCAACAAATTTGCTTTCATCAATATCAATAAGTACATCAACACCTTTGATAAATATTCCGCGCTTAATTTGGCTGATTGGCGTTGCTGTTATTTTTAAAATGCTTTCAATTCTTAATCTATTCTCAGCTTTATCAGACCAGTCAAACAACACAAGTAACCTTTTTAGCTCTGTAACTTGCGTAATTTGCGAAAACTTTACATTTAACAAGCTAATAAGCTGCCAATGCTTTGGCTGACTTGGACATGCTAAATAATTAGTTGGGCGTATAACATTTTTTACCTCAACGATACTCGGCATGTCTTTTCCGCCTTCGCTCAAGTCTCCCTCTTGCAAAAGCTGACGAGGCCAACCAGCATTAAAAGAGGTTAAATCAACTGATAGAGTTTCTTTTTCATCTTCTAAATTAAAAGGGAGTTGTAAATAATGAGTTGGGGCTGCTGCACCTACATCTTTAGTGAGCACAGTAAATAGCTTTTTCTCGTCTTCAAATACGCTTTGATAACGAGGCGTATAATCATACGATTGCCCCGTTACAGAATTTCGACCAGCAACTGCATCAACCGTGTAGCTAAAAACGTGGTCAAAACGAGTCTGATCTGCACTTATCATATAATCAGTACGGTTAGGCTCTATTTTAATGGGCTCTGCGGCTTGGCTAAATAAATTAACTGCTGGCACACAATTGATTAAAATATTTTCTTTACTTAACTGATGGCCCGGCGGTAGTTTATTATCCCCTCTAAATACCACTTCAAAACGGTCAATATGCTCAGGAAACTCTTCGTCTTTTAAACCATCAAATGTTAAAAAGTAAAACCGATCTTTTGCATTAAAATAATCAAGTAATAGTGCATATCCGGGATGGCTTTTAGCTGCACTAGGCAGTAAAGCGCCATCTATATCTAAATAAGTCGCACTGCAGCCTTTTGCTTTTAACTTTTTATTGAACTCAAAATGGTTAGAACCAAAATCAAGTTCAGCTTGCTTATTAGGTGTTTTTAACAACTGAAATAAAGCACTGCATAATGGTGTATCGCCACGTAAATAAAAATTTAGCTTAGATAAATCAAAATTGCTGCGTTCACCTTGGCATACAAACTTAAACCCTATTCGTAGCTCTGCACCCAAGTGCGACTCTTGGTATCTAACATGTTCAACATCCAATGGGACAACATCTAAACCGTGGGTTGTACTGAAAATTATTTTTTTATTATCGGTCTTTGCTTTAGGAGGGTTGAGCTGTAAACCTTTTGAAATAGAATGTGTTTTTTGCATAGCCAATTTAGGCTTAAATTGCACCACAGTACTAGAAGGATAATAACTTAACAGTATTGGACACAGTTGACGCAGCACCTGCTCTGAAACCTCAGGGACTGATTCATCTAGACGCTTTTGAGTATGGGCAGTTAAGTACGCCACGCCTTCTAATAAGCGCTCAATATGAGGGTCTCTATCTTTTAATGCATCAATGTTAAGCATTCCTGCATGCTCAGGATAAAACTGAGCAAACTGCTTACCAGCTTGGGTTAACAAGCGCATTTGTGCATCAAAATATTGCTGCATTCATCAATCCTTTAAATAATATTAATTATTGTTTTTTGCATGTTGCATAACGTCTGCTTTACCGCCAGATTCAAATCGAGTGTTTAGCTTGATACTTTGTCCGCTCGTTAAAAATGCTTGAATATCTAGCCTTATTACACAATTATCTTCTTTAATTTCAACAGGTGTTACATTTGCATATCGTACGCGTGGTTCGTACTTTTCTATCAATTTTTTAACCTCAAACGCTAACGTGTGTTGTGAATATGGTAACCCCTCGTAAATATCCTCTACATCGGGCAAACCATAGTCAGACAAGTGCTTTAACACGCCTCTTCTTGCATTTAAAAGCTCATTTAAATGCTTGCACACACTAACCTGCTCATCAGTTTGAAAACCATGATGGCCATTGCGTGTAACTGGTTGAGTTAAAAAATCGAATAACGCCATATCTACATCTCAATAAAAGGATATGCTTGCGCATATCCTTCAAAATTACTGACTAATTAACGACCTTCAGTCCAAGAGTCAGAGAACTCGATGTTGCCATCTAAGTAAGTCCAAGTAATGCGTTTGTAACGTAGACAAACTGTTTCAAGGTGCGGGTAACGCTCCTTGTCTAAGTCTTTAACGTTATGCATTGTTGGTGAGATCGAAGTGATTTTTACATCTTCCAACTTGTGGCAGAAATATTCACGCTCAGTCCCTGTGTCATCAATACGGTACCATTTAAGCTCTAATTGCTTAAGTGTTTGACCGTTTGAACACGCTTTGTACAAGTACGGCGTAGCCGCATCAACAGCTTTTGTAATTACAAAAGGTTCATGCTTACGAGTACCTGTAAGTTCACCTGTATCGTTATCCGTAGGAATACGAAGTTCATGATCAAAGTGTAGGATCTCAATTGAACCTTCACGCTCTGCAACAGTTACAGAACCTTTGATGTCATTACCTTGGTCATCCTTTAACCACATGTACGCTGGAATTGCCATTTCATTATTCTCCTTTTAGAATGAAGTGTTTCCTGTTAGTTGGCATTGGCATAAATAGTAATATTTATGCCCCCCAAAAAGCCCTCTGCTTCATGCCACTGGGGAATATATCCCAAGTTGGATGCAACCAACTTGGGGCAATTTTTTAGACTATAAGTCTTAATCCTTTATGTACACCTGCCAACTACTCACCAAATAGACGCATTTGATAGTACTTAAATCCGTTTCATTGGCGGCGTAGCAGTTCATTTTTCGCCAGGCATTTGCCCTACTAGCGCTAAACGAACATCAATCCCTTCAACTTGGAAATGAGGTACAATGTACGTACTTACTCTGTAATAACCAGGGTTACCTGGAATCTCTGCCACAGTTACTTTTGCATCTTTTAGTGGATGCGTAGCAATAAGAGATTCATCTGGATTGTTCATTTTAGTTACTAATGCGCCAAGCCAATCATTAAGCTGCTGCTCTAATTCATGACGAGGTTTGCTTGAACCAATATTTTCACGTTGTAAAACCTTTAAGTAATGCGCAATACGCGATACTAAGAAAATATATGGTAAGCGTGAGTTAATTCTTGCATTAGCTGTTGCTTCATTTGTTTCAAAAACCTGCGGCTTTTGGGCACTGTTAGCTGAAAAGAAACATGCAAAATCTGAATTTTTATAATAACTAAGCGGTATAAAACCTTGATTAGCAAATTCAAGTTCTTTAGTTTCAGAAATCAGTACTTCAGTCGGTATTTTAGTTTCTACACCTTTACCAGCTTCAAATGAATGCAGCGGAAGATTATCAACTTTACCACCTGATTGCGGCCCACGAATATTTACAGCCCAACCATTATCATGGAAACTACGGATGATATTTGCAGCAAATGCAAATGTTGCATTACCCCACAAATAACGTTCATGATGCTGCGCACTTACATCTTCTTGGTAATTAAAGTTACGAAGAGGATTTGTCTCACCGTAAGGCAGACGTAGTAAAAAGCGTGGGAATGCTAAACCAATGTAACGAGAGTCTTCTGATTCACGGAAGTTTTTCCAACGAAGGAACTCAGCGCGTTCCATGTAAGAACCCAAATCTTGGATTTTAGACACTTCTTCCAATGAGTCTTTAAGAAAAAACTTAGGACCAACACTGCCCATAAACGGACAATGCGCAGCTGCAGATACACGAGATATTTCTTGCAGTAACGATACATCGGGTGCCGAACAATCAAATTCAAAGTTCGAAACCATTGTAGATACTGGCTCACCACCTGGCGTATCGTAATCTGAAGTATATACATGCTTGTATAGTGCAGATTGCGTTGTATCAGGCGCCTCTTCAAAATCGTCTCTTAGAGTTTCTTTATCTACATCAAGCATTTCTATTTTAATATTAGCGTTGTTAGGCGTACGGCTAATTAAGTAGCGTAACGAGCGCCATGCTGATTCCATTTTTTGAAAATTTGGATGATGTAAAATTTGGTCTAACTGCTGAGAAATAATAATGTCTACTTTTGCGATGTAATCGTCTAAAAGTAATTTATCAATTCGCGTTACTTCTTGGCCACTACTGCTAGCCATATCTAAAAATACATTTATAGCTGCTGTTAAGCGCTCATTTGCACGAGTTTCAGCTAGGTTGCTTGCATCTCTAAATGAATCAAGTTTGATTTCATCTGAAACTGGAGAAATATCAACCATTCCACATATATTTTCATAAGTAGATAAAGGAGCTTGCTCCGTGGTATGCGCGGCAACATTTAATTGTTCTTGCATTGACATGGTAATCTCCTTATTCAGTTATTGGTTGTTTTTCATCTTCAGAAGCCAGCGGCGCAATTTCATCCAGTTTAGCTTTTAACTCATCTAGCTCTGGCTGATTTTGTAAAACACGCTCTAACTCTTTACGAAGTGATGAGTTATCTAATAAATTAGATTTAAGGTCGCGAAGTAAATTACGCATAGCCATCATTTTATTAAGCTCTGGCACTTGAGAAGCAACTGATTCTGGGTCAAACGATTTAAAAGAATCAAACTCAAGGTTTACGTTAATTTCGCCGTCACCTTTAATTTTGTTCGCTACCTGAAAGTTCGCTTTAGGCGCCATATCTTTAAGCACTTGCTCAATATTATTTTTATTAATTGTTACGCGCTCACGCTCAGATAGTTCTTGGCTATTTTGACCATTTGAGTAGTCACCAATTACTAGCATCTTTAATGGCAATTCACTTTTTTGTGAAGCGCCATCTGTATCAAGCTCTAACGAAATATTGATCCGAGCTCTGGGGATCTCTTTTTGAAATGTATCACTCATGTTTTTTCCTTTGCAGTTTGGTTATCTACCGACTCAATTCCAATTAAACCTCGACATATTAGTCAAGCCCTTGTAACTAAACCCACGCTAATGCTTGTGCAGGGTTAGTTACCATCATTTGCTGACTAATATGTTTAGCAGCTAAACTCATTTCATCTTCTGGCGTATGTGACAAACTTGCATAACACTGCTTGGAAAATCGCCATACTTCCATGCAAAAACATTGTTGCCATTGCGCTAAGTCATGCGCTTTTATTTGTTTTAGTAACACGTTTAATAATGCTAAAGCATGTTCGTAATGCTCAGCTTTTATTAATAATTTTGCCTTTAATAATTGCGCTTGAGCTTTATCAAAATCGTTTAAAATATTTATTTGATCGACTTTAATTAATGCCGTCGATAACTGCCCTTTTTCGACGTCTTGTATTAACTCGCTATACTGCTCATCAAACGCACTACTTTGAGAGCTAACAGACTCTGTTTTTGCAGAATGTGATAACTCTTTTAAAAACTCTTTATTTACAGATGAACACAACGGACTTCCATCGTCATACTGTAGGGAAACTAAAGCAGGAAACTGCTCATTTAAATTAACTAATTGTTGCTCAAGCCAATGAACAAGCGGCAATTTATTTAATTTTTTTAATGCATTTAAACTAAGCACTTGGAGATTTAAATTAAATTGCATAGCCCCTTCCATAAACAACCCTTCGGCTAAATTTAAAGCTTGTTCAGGTTGCTCACTTGCCAATGCATTTTCAATTGGAGCAAATGCTGCAGCTCTAGGAGCGGGTAAACGCGTTTTTCCATTTTCGTTAGCCGGTAATGCCAATCTTGTCCAACGTGCAGCTCGCGATAACTTTATTACTCGTTCAATGTTATTTTGTTCTTTATCAAAGTTAAGTAGCTGCCTAACCGCACTTAAATACGCTGTATCTGAGGCAATATCAGCATTACCAATACTAACCTGGCTAGCAACTGCGGCTGGTGCCGAATTATTAGTTTCTGATTTTGGAGCCGTTACAGCTGAATTCTCAGCTAATTTTTGCTCTGTGCTAATCGCTTTTTCTTCTTGCTCTGGTTCAGCTACAGGCACTGGGTTTCGTTTTTCTTGTTCTTTAGCCCACTCATTCAAAGTCGATAGAGGGCCAGATTCGTTGTCTAATAACGCAACACACTGCTCATTGTATTGAGTCAAGGCAGCTATAAGTTCAGGCCATTGTTCAGCGTTTGTATCATGCCCTTGGGCAACACCCTTTAAACGTTCTTGCTGTTGTAAAAACCATGTATTAACTGCAGCGCGCATTCTGGCTTTTAGTGGGTGTACCTCATCCGTATAAGTAGTCAACAAACGATTAAATAACAATAACGTATGCGTTAAACCTGTAACCCCAAACTCACTTGTTGCAGCTAGTGCTAAATAACTTACTATGCGTAAATCTTTACTTTGAGTGTTGAGTAAATCGGATGCTTGTATAAACATCACTTTAAAGTCAACTTCCCCCACCCCTGATGAAGATGCTTTTAATGCTTTAAATGTTTCTTCATATTTTAAATCTTCTCCACACTTGTTCCCCGGCAGAGGAGCACTTAATGCTTCAAGCCATTCAATCCAGGTGGTATGTGTATGCGGCGCTTTATTACTCATGATTTACACCAACGACGAAGTGCATCGTAAACACTCACGTTATCCATATCAGCAAAATTAAGTGTTTGTGAAGACGGCTGTTTTTCTACTTTTAAATTACATAGATCAACAATATCGTTTGTTTTTTTATCGTATTCCCACACACTATTAAAGTATGACGCTGGAATAGGCCTACAAAAAATAGTTAAACTAGGCGCTTGATTCTCATCACCTAACTGATAAAAAAACCAAGGCTGCCAATTATGATCTGCCACCATAGATGCAACTAAGTGCAACCAAAACCCGGCAACTAAGGCACTTTCATGACTAAAGCGAGGCATAGGTAGGCGAATACCAAACTGACTTCTTAAACACCCTCTATTAGCGATAGATTTAAGCACAGCTGATAGCTCTTCAATTAAAATTGCTCTTTTAGCAATATCGTTCAAGCCTAAATGCTGCCAAAAAACGCTCATCGGAATAGTTCTAAGTTTATCAAGCTCTAGAGTTAAATTTGGTTGCTGTTTAAGTGCATCAGCTACACGGTTATAATCTTGTGCTTTTTGCTCCATTTCA
Organism: Pseudoalteromonas sp. Z1A6; assembly: GCF_011378745.1. Lineage (NCBI taxonomy): Bacteria > Pseudomonadati > Pseudomonadota > Gammaproteobacteria > Alteromonadales > Pseudoalteromonadaceae > Pseudoalteromonas > Pseudoalteromonas sp. Z1A6. The sequence continues at coordinate 6,687 of NZ_WTKW01000007.1, read as the reverse complement.
TTAATACTGGCAGCTTGTTTAATATTTTCATTTACACCTAAAAGGTGCTCTATTACTTGGCTTGCAAATAAAAATAAAAAAGCCGGGTGACGCTTATATGTATCAAGCCCACTATGCACAAAAGAGCTAAATGGGTAAAAACGCCCACTGCTATCTTTACTTGGCTGTAAAACCCCAAGTAAGCCACCATCATCAGCATTACCCGATATAAAAAACAACGACTTAGTTCCATTCAAATGGCTTGTATCTGTCGTTTTTCTGCCTCGGTTTAAATGCGCAAAACCTTCTTGTAACCAATGATCAAATGCAACCGATTCTCTTGATGAAATATTAAGCTTTACAAAGTCAGGTCTTACCGGCGTTTTACCCATAAAACCAAAACTATGTTGCTTAACAAGTGTCGGTATTTTCTTTTTAGTAAATAAATTAAACATTGCTAGGCGGCCTATTGCATCGTTCGCGATTGCGATTGAGCCAAACTAGGGCTTTGCGAAAACAAAGAGCTTGGTAATGCAAACGACGTAAGCATGTATTTTGAAAATATACCGCTGTTGCGTCCTGATTTAAGAGAAAACTGGACTGTTAACACCTCATCAGATTTATCTTTTAATTCCCATGTTGCTAAAAATTCTGTGCCTTTAATCCACTTAACACTGGCTGAGTTAAGCACTTTTAGTAGTGCCCAAGGTCCGTCTTGCTCAATAGAAATACGACGCCCTTTATTATCTAAACCATACAGAACCGCTTTTTCTGCAGCCCCTCGACCAGGCCACGAAAAATTACGCCATTCTTCAGGCTCATTGCGATAGCGATAACCTTGCTCACTAAAGCCTAAGTATGTTTCACGAATACCTCGGTGTGGAACAGGCATCATCTGAAAAGTAAAACCAGCACTGTCGGCACCACTAGAAAACAACGAACGAGTTACTTTATTTGCTTTTGTTAAACCATCAAGTAATTGCGCGCTAAAACCAATACCTACACCATTCCATTGTTTTTCTTCCCACACACCGCGGCGTACTTTCATAAATGGTTTGAGCTGGGTGTTAATAAAGCTCCATAAAATTCCTGATTCAGAATTTAAAAATTCAGAAACATCTGCTATCGCAGCATCAGGGCCAGTTAAGTTAAATGGGTATTTACCAGCTAAACTACTGTTGTACATAGTATAAACTTGGTTTTCCCATTCTTGATTAAGCTGAGTACGTGCTTTTGCCATGACAGTCGCTATACCACCGTGAAGCGGGGCTTTAAATAACTTATCTAGCGTTTCTTTGGTTTGAGGGTCTAGTGCTCGAGTTTGGCTCTCAATAATAATCCACGAAGACTGTAATGCATTACTTTGGCTATTACCTGAAAGTAAGTCCTGCGCAAATATCATTGCTTGAGCATCATCTTCATTACTCGCTGCCATTGCTTTAATGTCTGAATGGATGCTACTTAATGAACTGATGTATTGTCTTAAGTAATCAGAAGAGTTTTTATCTTCATTTGGCTGTGCAAAACGTCTTAAATCAGCAAACCGACTTTCAAGCTCTGGCGCTCTAACCGTACTCATTTGAGTAATTGTTGGCGTGTTTAAAGCTAATTTATTTGCAACATCTGCAGCCGTCTTACCTATTGAAGCTTGGCTTTTCAAAGGCGCGTCAGCAAGCGTAATATTGTCGTTAATCAGTTTCATTAAATCGTTAAAAGGGCCGTCCATCGATGAAAGGCGTGCAAAGTCGATACTTGCATCGTTTAGATCTCTAAATGCAGGTACTTTTATGCTATCTATAAAAGCAAACCAAGTATTGCCGTAGTCTTTAAAGTAATATGCACGCATAGCCTTTGCCAAGGTTTCAGCTTGTGCTTCGTCAACAACATTTTGACCATTTTCATCGCTTGAACCCATAACCCAGTCACCTGAGAATACCAAACGTGAAATACGTTTAATCTCTGGGAATACATATTCCTGCCAACCTAAGTTTGTATAAACATACGGGATTTTATACTTACTTTTAAATACATCACGATTTTTAGAAATCATAAAATCGTTTAATAACAATGGCTTTTTACGTTCAGCAAAACTTGTAATTACTTGTTGATATAACGGGAAAGCCTCTGGCTGGGTATTTAAGTTATCGCGCGCGAGTGCTATTGATGTTTCGTTAGTTTGCCAAAATGCAATTTTACCTGGTTGCTCTATATCGCTACCCATATTTTGTAGGTACATATCAACTAAGCTACTTAGTTGTGTATAAATTGGCGCTTGCTCTTGTGCATTTATGTCTATATGAAAATGCTCAGCAATAAAATTAAGCAATTGCTCTTTAGCAAACTCCGTTGAAATATGCTCAGGGTTCGTACTCATCATTAAATGCATTTTTAGTGCATCATAATACTGCTGACGAATAGTTGCTTTTGCTTCATCTTCATTGTCAAACCACTGAGTTTCGTACTGCTTTATTTGTGCAAGTAGATGTTCTTCACCTGGGTAAGTAATAAGTTGATTCATTTGATTAAATAGTACATTTGCAACACTATTTAAGGTTTCATCACCTTCATAAATACCAAATATAAAATACCACGGAAGTGAATCTTCGTAAGTTTTAAGCTGACCATAGTGCTCAAATAAAGCTAGCGTAGCCGCAAGCTTTTGCTCATCTTTAGCCTTACTTACATTAGCTTCAACAACAGCTTTTACGCGTGACTCACCTTGATTAAGTAATAGTTGATTACTCGTGTATGACGTAATAAGAAGTGCTGTAATTGCGGCAATAGATGCCAAGCCCGAAGTAACGGTTAAACCTTTTAACCAGCGTCCTACTAACCGTTTTTTTCTGTTTCCTCGCGTTAAATCCTGCAGCTTAAAAATAACATCATTAAATACGCGGTTAATAAAATAACTTTGAGTAATACTTTCTTGTTTTTGGTCAACTACAACCGCACCAAATTGATCTCGTACACCATTAGTAATGCGTTCAATAGGCGTTCCTTCTTGCGTACCCGATGTAAAATAAACACCAGCAAACCAAGGAACTTCTTGATACGGATTAGACTTAAACAGCAAGTTAACAAACTCAGTTAACTTAGTTGAAGCCGATTGAAATTGGTTAGGAAAATCTAGTATTAGTTGCTTACGATGCTCATTGCGCTCGCGTGCAACTTTACTTAATCGTTGCTCGCACAGTCGCTCATATAGCTCCTGCATACGAACTTCAAACATTTCCGCAGGATCATTTTTTTGATCTTCACTAATATCGAGTAAGTAAGCACCAAATACTTGCTCACGCTCTTTTTCAGATAAGTCGCTAAAAAAAGGTTCAAAACCACTTATTAAGTCAGTTTTAGTAAAAGTAATATATACAGGAAAGATAACGCCAAGTTGAGTAATTAGCTCCTCTATACGCTCACGTACTAATTTTACATGTTGACGAATTTCTTCACTGTCGGAAGTTAATACATCTGCAACGCTAATAGCCACCATTACGCCATTTATAGGCAGCTTTGGCCTGTATTTTTTAAGGAGCGCTAAAAATGACAACCACTCTTTGTTTTCTGACTGCTCAGTTGTGTAACGCCCTGCTGTGTCAATTAAAATAGCTTGATCTGAAAACCACCAGTCACAATTGCGCGTTCCACCAAAACCTTGGATATGCAATTCACTCGAATTAGAGTAAGGAAAATGTAAGCCCGAATTTGCAAATAAAGTACTTTTCCCTGTAGCCGAAGGGCCAATAATCATATACCAAGGCAAAGCGTATAAAGCGGTATTACCACGATAACCCGCACCTAAATGAGATGCTTTTAAAGACCCCAATGCTTCTTGCATTTTTTCTTTAATTTCGCTTAATTCAGCACTCGAACCGGCATTATGACTTGCTAATTCAGAAGCTAACTTATCGCCTGAGCGCTTAGTCCATAACCAACGAATAAAAATAAATAAAACAAAAACAGCGGTTACAGCACCCATCGCAATTAATTTTTTATCGGTAGTATCTAAACCCACCATGCGACCGGCAAACCACACAATACTCAAAACGGCTATAAAGCCAATAAGTTGACCCGTTGCACGCGATGATACCAAGCCCAATAAAAAATGAACTAAACCGCTTTTATTAACTCTTCCCTGCATTGTGTTACCTATCGTGTTTCGTTGGTTTTATTGAGCTGAGTCAGCACTTCAATTTGGTTGTCTATTACCTGAGTACTCTGCGTTGCTTGCTTATTAATTACATAATGAAATCCAGCAAATAATGAGGCAATAGAACCCAAGCAAATAGCCAAAATCACCCAATAAGGAATATTACGCCCCACCTTCATAGCAAACCCTTCTGCAGGTATACCGTTATCAGATAATTGAGAACTCGGTGTTCCTTTTATATCTTCAATTTGAGCTCTAACATCAACAATTAACGCTTTTAATTGCTCAATGCCTTTAACTTTGTAAATGCCTTCAAAGCCAAGCTGCAGACAAATATAATAAACCTCTAATGCAGCTAGCTTTTGCTCTCCGCCGGTACGCAACTTACCTAAACGTTCAAAAAATTCTTCACCAGCTCGGTTGTTACCAAAAAATTCAAGCTGTAGCGGTCGAGACATCCAATCCATTCTAAAATGAGCACCTGAACTCATAACAAATTCATCACACATAGCCGTAAGAGCAAACTTAACTTCTTGCATTAAACTTGTTGTTACCTGTTGCGAGTAACAATTACGCTCATAGTCATCAAAACTAGTTAGTAAATTTTCTCTAAACTCTTCAAGCTCTAAGTTAGTAGATTGCTTTAGTTTTAATGGTGTTAGCGCATTAATTACAGGCGAAATACACGCGACTAAATCTTGTTCTTTTTGTGCTTCTTGCATAATTTCAACTCAACGTTAATTACGTGCTACGGTAACAATTTCAATTTGTGCACTTTGCAATCCAAATGGTACAAATAGGCTTAATGATTGCTCTTCAATAATTTGCTGCCAAATGAAACCATGCGACTCAAGCCTGAAGTATTCATACCCACTTTTTATGGCCAGCTTATTCGGAGGTCGCTGACAATGCGTTAGTTGTACACCCGCTAAAGCAGATGAAATCATGATATCGAGCTTTTCGCTTGCTCCAACTTTTACTTGGTCACTAAATGTTTCAATCCATTTTGTGTCTTCAGATTCAAAATACACAGCTAAATAAAAGTCGTTATTTGTAAAAGTGGCAGAATCAATAGTGGCAACTTGATAAATAGCGTTAGAGGTTTTTTCAAGTTTCAAGCCCACCATTTTCTTAGGAACAACCCCTTCAAGTAAACGAGTTAATAGGCCATCAAGCTGACCGAATACATTACTTAAATTTTTATGCTGGTATGGTGGTACTTGGTTAACTAAATCGCTGTGCTCAAACATTGAAACTGAACTAATTAAATCAACAAGCTCACAATACAAACGTTCCGGATGAACCAATGACAAGTTTTTAAGATGATCTAAACGCTTGGCTGATGGAGCCATTGCATTAAGTAACAAAAATGTATTCATTTCATTTGGCCCAAAGTCAGTAACTGAGCCATAATTTTTACGTCTACTAAGCAGCACGTTAACTTTTGCATTAACTAAATTAGCAGTTCTGTTTAATAATTCAGTCAAATAAGCAGACGCACTAATATTTAATAAAGGAGGCACAAACTGTTTATTTAAAACAAATGATCCATCTTCCGAGCGACTTATTTTCAAACAGGCAATGGTGTCAAAATAAGTTTTTACATCTGAGTCAGACAGTAATATAAATTTAGGTTTTGCAACTAATACCTCACGACTACGCGACGCATCATGATTATCTTCTAAATCAATATAATCCGCTTCATATGCGCTCAATTGCCCACTCGCCGCATAACCTTCAATATTGCTAACTGTTTTATTTGCAGCAATAGCAATATAAATAACACTCTCTTGGTGGTTATTATCAAGCTCTAGTTTTAAATCATCTTGATGTTGACGATCGAAATCAAGCAAACGGCCATTTTCTAAAAGTAGCTTAAAACTGGTCACTTTTAATATGCCGCGAGCAAGTGCTGATTCATCAATAGCAAAATGCTGTAAACCAAATGCCAACGGTGATATTAGCGCTTGACGTACAACCTGATTTTGATCGTGATAATCGTCAAATAGTTGAAAATGTTGCTGGGCAAGCAAAACACCTTCAGCCCAAACGGGCTTTGCGGGAGCTTTTAAATTCATTACTCAGCCTTATCCACGCCAGGTAACTGAACTTCGTTATTGGTAACCAAAACATCTAATGATGTAGATAACTTAACAGGGCCATCTGCAAGCGGGTAATACGCTTTCCAGTTGTCTCCACTGCGGTCTCTAAATAAAGCCACAATAGCAACAAATCTTGCATTTTCAGCCTGTTCAAACTTAATTTTAGATTGTTCAGAAGGGTGAATTGTTCGCTCTTCTAATGTAATTAAACTATTAGCTAAAACTGACTTATCTGACTTCCATAATTCTTCAAACGTAGCTGTTTTAAAGGTTTGTATATCCGACAATTGATATACCTTTAAAACGACTGGTAACGCTTCATCAAATTGGTTTAAATTTAAGTTATCTGTTGCCTTAACATCTAAACTTACGTTAGTACTCATACAACCAGTTAACATTATAGAAAGTGATAAACCTATAATCGCATTTAAAATAAAGCGCATTTTTTACCTCAATAAA
>NZ_WTKW01000698.1:0-596 GCF_011378745.1 Pseudoalteromonas sp. Z1A6 | reverse complement strand
TACCTAATATGGGCTTTTATACTCTCGCTAAATTATAAGCGCTTTATGCAAGCATTCTTATAAAGATAACTCTTTTTTAGCGCGAGTTAAGTTATGCGTTACAAGTGAGTTTTTAGAAATTTGAACCGCTTCATATAAATCAGAAATACCCGCAGTGTCTTTTTGAGCCTTAATACGCGCTACACCACGGTTACTTAATGCAAACGATGTAAGCTCACGTACTTTTAAACGCGGACCATGGCTTTGCTTAAGCAATGCAATTGCTTGTGTACAAATAGCTTCTGCTTCTTCGTAGTTTTTTGATTCAACAGTTAAAGCACAGCTATTAAATGATTTTTCAAATGCTGGGGCTGCAGTTACAGAGTCTTCAATAACCATTAATTTATAATCACCTTGATTAGCCATTGCAGCAGCTGAGCAAGTTAATAATGAGCCAAGAGCGATGGTTTTTAAAAGTGTAAATTTCATGATTATATTCCTAATTAGTTAAGTCGTACTTGTTGCCGACAAATAAACTTTAGAGTGTTAGCTCAATTACCACAAACGATAAAAACAAACCTAATAAGTGAATAAATCTAACCTATAGACTTTAGTCT
>NZ_WTKW01000697.1:0-602 GCF_011378745.1 Pseudoalteromonas sp. Z1A6 | reverse complement strand
ATAAAAATAAAATAGATAACAACGCACTTGAGCTTTTAAAACTAACTTTTCCCAAAATATCACTGTAAGCAATAAGTAAAATGAGCAGTAGCGCAATGAGTAGCAACCCATAATTAGCGATTGTATAATAATTCACTTAAACGCCTTAAATGATAGATTGTTAAAAGGTTCACACATCAACATTGCTCAAAAATAACTCACTTGGAAACTTTTAAATAAGACACATTATCGTACTTCATATAGTGCGCGACACTCGAACCATGATGTAAAACTTGAACTTGTGAGTAACTCTTTGAAAGTGCATTTATTAAAATCTCTGCAGGCACTTTATTCTCAACAACCTCAAAACCGAGTGCCCCTTCAAGCCCTAAGCTATTTTTGATATTCGGGTGTAATTTAACTAACTTTTTATCATAAACTCTATCTGCAATATCGATGAAACGACTATCAAAACTCCAGTCACTTATATATATAAAACACTTATTCCCCTCACCGACACTTGCTGGATCAAAGTTATAAATTTTATTTAAATAAGCTACGTTTTCTTCGCAGTAACTCTTCATACTTTTAGTGATTTTTAAGATAGAAAAGTTTTTCTTTTT
>NZ_WTKW01000696.1:0-605 GCF_011378745.1 Pseudoalteromonas sp. Z1A6 | reverse complement strand
TGATTCACTTTCTAGGTGAAGATAATCATTTTCACCCAATTTTATTTTGGAGTTAATCGCATCAACCAAGTCACCCAAAACGCAAGTATTTTTGTCAATTTCAGCATCTAATATATTTTTGTCATTTATGAGTGGATTGTTGCACTGGTTGAACTCTGTATACATAAAGTTAGAATTTATAAAGTTAGATTGAAGAAATCTTTGCATACTACTGAATCTACTATTTATTATAGTTAACCCTGAAAAATCCAATGGAGGAATATCACCTTTGATATAGCAATTATCAATAGTATTTCTTTGTTTATTTAAAAAGAAAGATTTTAGTAATTCAGTTGCATTTTCTTTACCTTTAACCCCTTGATCTAAAAGTGTCATAAAGAAAATATTTTCAATAGATGCTATTATCTTTTGTTTTAGCTTTTTATCTGAGTTTTGTGGTTCAGCCTTTAATGCGTTTACGATTGGCAGGATACAGTCAAGCATTTCCTTTTCAGAATTATTAATAAACTTAAATAAATCGGAGACCTCTTTAGACTTTACTCTAATCCTTGCCAATGCAGTTATACATTCATTTACATACTTAAAGTTATAGAAAAGATCCATAT
>NZ_WTKW01000695.1:0-605 GCF_011378745.1 Pseudoalteromonas sp. Z1A6 | reverse complement strand
TAATATCTTTTGTATCTAAATTATTTTCTAAAACACCATTTTGGTATTCCGCTAAGGATTTGATCTTTTTAGCTGGCACTCCGGCATATACAGCATTATCTGGTAAATCTTTAGTTATGACCGCGCCGGCTCCAACAACTACGTTTGAACCAATCGTTACTCCGGGCATAATAATACAGTTACTTCCAATGAAAACGTTATCTTTTATTACTATCGGTTTTACAACATCAATAGCTGGATATTCATTACGAAAAACCCACACTCCTCCATCATGATTCACAAAACTACTTGAGGTAATACTGACATTATTTCCAATACTAATTAAATATGGCTCCGAACCAAAATCAAGATGACCAACAAACCGACAACCTTTCCCTACTGTTCCACCCAGTTTACGCAAAAGTGAAACTTGACCAAGCACTTTCGCGTGTAGCCTGTTTATAATTTTAGCATAACAAGTATTTACTTTTGATATATTACGTTTAATTGTTGACATTTCAAAACCTTGGATTAAGGATTATTTCACTTCGGATTAATTAAACAATTCCACATCACTTAAAAGCTTTGGAATTTTAGATTGTTATAAATTTATTATAGTAGTTATT
>NZ_WTKW01000694.1:0-616 GCF_011378745.1 Pseudoalteromonas sp. Z1A6 | reverse complement strand
GTTCTCAGTAACTTGTGCGTTTTCTAAGTTATCACTTGGCAATACTGTGAGTTGTTTTAATACACCACATTCGTTGCTTGATTCTTTAATTTCAGATTTAATTTTGAAGTAGAGCAATCGCTTCTTATCTACTTCTATAATTTCGAAGCTTCTGATTAAGTTACCTTGATATTTCCCATGCTTTGCAGCGTTAAATATAATAACGTATAGTGCATCATAGAACAGATGATAAACTCCACCATAAAGATCTATATCATCCTTCTCATCAAAATCAGTATCTGGATTGAAATTATCAAAAGTCTGTTGGACCTCAGAAACAACTGCTTTGTAGAGTAAGCTTAATGAAGCTTTTGGTGATGCACTTTGAGGCTTTTTAAACCAAGTGCAAATTACATTCAGTTTTTCAGATATTAAACTAAAAATCTCTCTTTCAAGTTCTTTTAATTGCCTTTGACCATTGTTATTGAGGTTTAATAAGTTGGTATTATTTAGTATCTGAACATTAGTCAAATTAGGTTTTTGATTTTTAATATAGGAGCTGAATCTATTGAGATCAACTTCGGCAATTCTCCAGCATGATTCAATTATAATTGGTTCAATTCCAAATACACTTCCG
>NZ_WTKW01000693.1:0-616 GCF_011378745.1 Pseudoalteromonas sp. Z1A6 | reverse complement strand
TTAAAGTTTATTGGTAATGACGTTGCTTTTTATAGTGCTAGTTTAGCTACTAGACTTTTTATTTTTAAATTAGGCGATGTGGTCTATATTTCAGATTGTCTAGCTAATATGACTGAATATTTAGAGGGCGTTCAGGAGCTGCAATCAAGTATCGACTTCTATAAGAAATTTGGTTTTATATTACCGCCATTCACTCAACATACAGGGGTGTATATGACTGCACCGTTTGTATGTTTTAACATAAGTGAAAAAGAGATAGCGTTTAGGTCTAATTACCCTGAAAATAAAAATAATACAAGTTGTGATACACCTGTTTTAGTTGACGAATTAGATAGTTTTTTTTCTAAATTTAAAAATGATGACAAACTTGAGATATTGGTAAGTGGTGGAATAGACTCTTCAGCTTTATTAGGCTTTGTTAATGATCGCTTTACTGTGTCAAAGTCGATCATGTGTAAAATGTCGAGTCTTCCTAAAGAGGGAATTATTGCAAACGAACTAAGTAACTCTATTAAAGTTCCTTTTGAATCTCATAATTTAGATGTGGACTTAAGTGATAGAGCATCGGAATTTGTTGATGAAACTGGTGAATATATTTCTGATTCAATTTCTTTAG
>NZ_WTKW01000692.1:0-619 GCF_011378745.1 Pseudoalteromonas sp. Z1A6 | reverse complement strand
ATCCTGAATCTATGACAATTATTCAAAAATATCTTCTAGAATGTTGTCGAAGAATTTGGGATTTAATACCAGATTCCGGTAGTAGAAAAGGAGTCGAAGCGGCAGAAAAACTTTGCCGAGGAGAGATCTCATGGGATGTAGCTATAGACACGGATTGGTATTCTGAGGGTTCAGCTTTTTTATTTGAATATGGTAAAGATACCGATCCTGAAATAGCTTATTATATTGGTCAAATAAATTTACAAAGAACTACGATAGGAAGCTTGCTTGTTCCTCCCACTTACATGGGTTCAATTGATATTAGAGAATTACTTCTGGAAGCCGCTTATTTTGCTAATACAGCTTTAAACTATCCTGGTATTAGTTACGGAACAACTCAATCCCATGAACAATCAATGCGAGATATAAGTAAGTTCCTCCCTTTGGATTTATTTAATATAATGGTGCCAAATTCGCTAGTAAGAAAGTTGGGTGAAAATATGCCTAACAAGCCATTCAAGCAGGACAAATAACAGTTGGCTATTTGCTCGTGCCTCGCTTATTTTAGCCAACAATCATTTGCCTCTTAATGGGGCGTTGAGGCTGTAGAATTACTCTTTCTAGGAACGTATTCTACTAT
>NZ_WTKW01000691.1:0-619 GCF_011378745.1 Pseudoalteromonas sp. Z1A6 | reverse complement strand
TTGATAATGCAAATAACTGAATACGCCCCAACCGATTTGTAGGCATTAAAAAAGCCGCAAAGCGGCTTCATTCTATTTAGCGTTTGGCTGTTAAACGCTAAAGCTTGCACCACAACCACAGGTTGTTGTTGCATTAGGATTAGATACAAAAAAGCGTGCGCCTTCTAATCCTTCAGTGTAATCAACTTCACCGTCAACCAAATATTGAATGCTCATTGGATCGATCACGAGTGTTACACCATTTTTTACAATTTCTAAATCGCCAGGATTCGCTTTTTCATCAAAAGTAAAACCATATTGAAAACCAGAACAACCACCACCTGTTACATAAACACGCAGTTTTAAATCTGGATTTTCTTCTTCGTCGATTAACTGTTTAACGCGAACAGCAGCTGCATCGCTGAACTTAATTGGTAATTCTTCAGACATTTTAAAACCCTCAATATCGCAATGGCGTGATTATCTAATACCCGAGTGTTTTAATCAAGTATAGTAAAACAACTCTTTACTCTAAGTTATACCTATAAATTAGTAAAAAAGTGGCTAAACATTAGCTCACTAAAATAATACTTAAGCAAACTAAAAGCGACCCTTGTAAACTATAAATTCATTAAAAATT
>NZ_WTKW01000690.1:0-626 GCF_011378745.1 Pseudoalteromonas sp. Z1A6 | reverse complement strand
GTAAAGCCTTCTCTTCTGGTAGCAACCAATACGGTGATACAGCCTTTCCTCAAATACGCATGGTCTGTCATATGGAATTGACCAGCCATCAACTGCTCAGTAGCGAGTTTGATAACTATAAAACCAACGAGATGAAATTAGCTGAGCGTTTAATTGAACGTACACCAGATAATTCACTGACTATGTTTGATAAAGGATATTATTCTTTAGGCCTGTTAAATCGTTGGCACCAAACTGGGAAGATGAGGCACTGGCTGATACCAGCAAGGCCCGACTTACAGTATGAAATCATCTCCAGCGCGGGTAAAAATGACCATATCATTGAATTGAAAACAACAAAGCATGCACAAAAAAACTTTCCCGATGTTCCTGAAACGATTAAAGCGAGATTAATCAGTAAAACAATAAAGGGCAAAAGCTACCGTATATTAACCTCGATGACGGATAGATTGCGTTATCCAGGTAATGAAATTGTTGAATTATATTGTCATCGTTGGGAGATAGAGCTTGGGTTTAGAGAAATCAAACAAACCATGCTTGATAGCGCATACCATTTAAGAAGCAAGCGTCCAGATATGGTGCGTCAGGAGCTATGGGGCGTGTTACTCGCCTATAATTTAATACGA
>NZ_WTKW01000689.1:0-627 GCF_011378745.1 Pseudoalteromonas sp. Z1A6 | reverse complement strand
CTCCCCATTCTTAAGCTCTATAAAATCGATATAAGAACATTCTATAAAATCAAAGTAATCTACTTTTGGCTCATCATTCATCACTACAAAACCTGGTGAATAAAGTGTAAAGCGAAATTCTTTTTCGTACATGAATGTTTTGTTTTTTATACTTGCAACCTCAAAAGCAATATCATTAAAAGCTTCGATAACGAGTTTGCCCAGCTTTCCATTAAGTTCGTTTTTATCTAAACTTTCATCCAGTCTGCAATCTAATACTTCAGGAAGATATTTTTCAATTAATAAATTTAGCATTTCCTTTGTTGGCTCATAAACAACATAGGCATAATCAATCAAAAATTTATGCCGTATAAAGTATTCGTTATCGTTATCGTTATCGTGGAATTTATCTTTATTAAACTTTATACAATATGAAGTCTGTTCTGAACCGTAAGTAAGCCAGTGATTTAAACTATCTCGCTCTGTTGTGAATGAAACTGTATAAATATCACCCAACAGATTCTCATCTAAAGTATTCCAAAAAGATGCTAAGAACATATTAGCAGAATCAATATCTGCATTTTGCAGTTTACTCTTAATATCTTTTGAAGGTATGCCTTTACGTTTAGCATAGATTTCTTCAAATTT
>NZ_WTKW01000069.1:0-14756 GCF_011378745.1 Pseudoalteromonas sp. Z1A6 | reverse complement strand
GCTACTGGCCTTCAATTAAAACCGTCAACGTATTTTAGGACGGGACAGAACTTAGCTGTAATATTAAGTGTAATTCTTGATGTCATTAACACTTTGCATAAAAGCAAGCGAAAGGCTCAAGCGTAAGTGTGTCTTGGCTTAATTTTGCGCTGTGGTGGCTAAGCTCATTGTATTCTTTAACGATTGATGTTGGCATATCAATACTTGTTTGTTGAGAGTTTAGATTAAATATGCACAGCATTTTTTGCGGTCCAAGCGTTCTATAAAAAGCAAGCACAGGCTCAGGCGTTTCAATAAACTCAATATCACCCTCAAGTAAAACAGTTTGGCTCTTGCGCCACGCCATAAACTCACGGTAGGCGTTTAAAATTGAGTTGCTATCATTAGTTTGCACAGCGACTGATTGCTGTTTGTGTGCATCATCAACAGGTAGCCAAGGTTTTACGTCACTAAAACCCGCATGAGGTGAATCAGCTTGCTCCCAAGGCATTGGCGTTCTACAGCCATCACGCCCTTTAAAATTAGGCCAAAATGTTATGCCATATGGGTCTTGTAAGTCTTCAAAGGCAACACTTGCCTCACCTAAACCTAATTCTTCACCTTGGTACATACATACACTGCCACGAAGGGAAGCAAGTAGGGCGGTTAGCATTTTACATTGCTGAGGGTTTATTTCGCCATTTTCACTCCAGCGACTTGCTACGCGCTCTACATCATGGTTGCTAAATGCCCAACACGGCCAACCCTCAGTCATACGTTGTTCAAGAGTTTGAACCGTAGTTCTAATATATTCACTTGAATAATCATTTGTTAAGAGCTCAAAGCTATATCCCATGTGCAGCTTATCGCCACCTTGGGTGTACTGCGCCATTGTCGCCAATGAATCCTCTGATGAGATTTCGCCAAGCGATACAGTACCTGGGTATTTATTAAGTAATGTGCGAATGTCTTGCATAAACTCAATATTTTCTGGCTGAGTGTTGTTGTAGTAATGATACTGAAATGCGTATGGGTTATCTTCACTAAAACCACGACCCTGGCGCTTATCTTTTGGTTTAGCTGGGTTATCGCGAAGTTGTGCATCGTGATAACAAAAGTTAATAGCATCTAATCTAAAGCCATCAACGCCTTTTTTAAGCCAAAACTCTACGTTATCAAGTACAGCTTGTCTTACGTCAGGATTATGAAAGTTTAAATCGGGTTGTTCGGTTAAAAAGTTATGCAAATAATATTGCCCACGGCGAGGTTCCCACTGCCACGCGCCACCACCAAAAATAGACAGCCAATTATTAGGTGCTGTGCCGTCATCTTTAGCTTCAGCCCAAACATACCAATCCGCTTTATCGTTATTTTGATTTTCGCGGCTATCTGTAAACCATTGGTGTTGATCTGATGTATGGCTTAGTACTTGGTCAATTATAATTTTAATGTTGCGATCGTGGGCTTGGCTAATAAGTTCATCAAAATCGTTTAAATCACCAAAAAGCGGGTCAATGTCACGGTAGTCACTAATATCGTAGCCAAAGTCTTTCATCGGCGATTTGAAAAAAGGTGAAATCCAAATTGCATCAACGCCTAAGCTTTTAATGTAATCAATACGATTAATAATCCCTTTTAAGTCACCAATACCATCGTTGTTGCTATCTTGAAAGCTACGCGGATAAACTTGATAAATAACCGCACCTTTATACCACTGCTTTTGGGTCATGCTTTTCTCCGTCATTCCACACAGTATTTAGACTATTCTTTATTGTGATTACGATTAATCACGTTATTTTCAAAAAGCATACGTGAAGCCTGTAATTCTGTAAAAAGTCTGCATACGTATGCACTAAAAATAATGCAATAAAATTATTTAAAATAAGCGCTTAGCGCATCTTTAGCGGTGTTCGTTTTGTGTGTTTAATGTTTACCAATTATGTTATTCATTCATATTTTAGTTAAATTTCACCTAACAGTTTGTACTATAAAGGAAATATACCCTTGGTTTTACTAGAAATGGTCTGACCAATTTAACACTTAGTGAGTGTGCAATTATTTAAACGTTATATAACAGCGCTAATTAATTTCATCTTGTTTACATTCAAGTAGGGAGGCTATTAGTTTTCTACAGAATAGATTTAATATATCATTCCCTTTCAGTGTTTTTTGTTTTGTTTATTTTTAATAAAATCATATGGTTAAAATTATATTCGTGTAATGTATGTTAATGTTAGGCTATATTGAGATTGTTGAATACGTATGCATAAAGTTGTTAATAAAATAAATCTGGCGTTAATATTCATCCTGACAACAAAATTAGCTCGCCTTGTTTAACTATCACTTAAGCATTGAACGCGGGTATCACAATATGGGTAACGGGAAACATTATGTCTATGTTCAAACCAAGTATATTAACTTTGGCATTAACAGCTGCAGGCTTATCAAGCTTTGCTACACAGGCTGCTCAAGAAGATACAATAAAAAAAGATGATGTAGAAGTTATCGAAGTTAAAGGCTTTCGTGGCAGTGTGGTTGAGTCTATTAACACAAAACGCTTCTCTACACAGGTTGTAGAATCTATATCGGCTGAAGACATTGGCAAATTGCCAGATTCTTCAATTGCTGAATCAATTGCACGTTTACCAGGCTTAACAGCTCAGCGCTTAGACGGGCGAGCAAGTCGTGTCTCTATTCGTGGTTTTGGCGAGAATGAAAGTGGCACAACGTTTAACGGTCGTGAGCAGGTATCGATTGGTGATAACCGTGGTGTAGAGTTTGACCTTTATCCATCAGAAATAATGAGCGGTGTAACCGTTTATAAAACGCCAAATGCAAGTATTGATGCTGAAGGTATTGCCGGTGTTATTAATATGCAAACCGTGCGCCCTTTAAGTAAAGGCGAGCGTGTTGTGCAAGTAAATGGGCAGTATGAGCAAACCAGCTTTGGTAAATTAAATCCAGACGGTAATGATGACGGCTATCGAGGCACTATCTCATACATTGATCAGTTTGCTGACGATACAATTGGCGTTGCATTTGCTTTAAATACAATGAGTTCACCAAATCAAGAAAAACGTTGGAATTCATGGGGCTACCCAGAATTCACCGAAAATGGTAACGATTATTCAATTTTAGGCGGCGCTAAACCATTTGTACGTTCATCAACCCTTGAGCGTGATTCGGCAATGCTAGTACTTGAAGCAGCCCCTACTGACAAATTAAACATGACGTTTGATGCGTTATATGTAGATTTTACAGATGAAAAAATTCTACGCGGTATTGAAGTTCCATTTGCATGGGGTCAAGGTAGTATTGATGCAAATAGTGTTGTAGTTGATGAAGCATCTGGCTTTATAACAAGTGCAGTAACACAAGGCCAACGTGTAGTAGTTCGAAACGATTATGAAGAACGCGAAGCTGAACTTACAGCTTTTGGTTTTAATACTAAATATGATATTGACGATTCGTGGTCAGTAGAGTTTGATGCAAGTTATTCACAAGTAGACCGTAAAATCTGGAGTGTTGAGAGCTATTCAGGTACAGGGCGTGGTGATGCTCGCGGTGTTGCAGATAACTTAGGTTATACATTTAATGGTGGAAATACCGGCGCAAGTTTTACTCATGACTTAGATTATAGCGATTATGGTTTAATACAGTTAGGTGGCCCGCTATCGTGGGGTGCAAGCTCTGCACTTAACGATAAATATGGTTTAACTGGTACTGAGTATGAAAACCAAGCGCAAGATGGTTTTATTAATGCACCGACCATTGAAGATGAGCTATCAACATTAAAAATAGCGGCTTCAAAGGTATTAGAAAACGAGTACATAAGTTCTATTGAATTTGGTATGTCTTACAAAGAACGTGAGAAAACAAAAGATTCAGAAGGTTACTTTATGACGTTATCTAGCTTTTCGCTTAATAACCCAGGCATGCTTAATGTGCCAGAACAGTACCGTAACGGAAGTGTTGATTTAGGTTTTATAGGCATGGGCGATATGATTGCTTATGACGTAAATGGCTTAGTTAACGACGGTTATTACGACTTACTGGCAGAGAGCTTAACAAATACAAGTCATGCGACTAAATCGTGGACTGTAAAAGAAGAAATTACTTCTGCATTTGTTCAAGCTAATATTAATGCTGAAGTAAGTGGCCTTGCATTAACGGGTAACGTGGGCGTGCGTTATGTACAAACTGATCAATCATCACAAGGTAATGCATTTAGTACTGTTGATGGTGTGGTTGTTACATCACCTACAAACATAAGTCATGATTACTCGCACGTATTACCTAGCTTAAACTTGTCACTTGCGATTGATGAGCAACAAACGATACGTTTTGGTGCTGCTAAAACAATTTCTCGTGCACGCTTAGATGAAATGAATTCATCAGTTAATGCTTCATATAATCAAACACCTGATGAAAATGGCAACTATTGGTCTGTATCGGGTGGTAACCCAAATTTAGAACCTAAAGAAGCAACCGGCTACGATTTTACTTACGAGAATTACTTTAGCGATGAAGGTTACTTCTCTGCTGCGTTTTTCTATAAAGATTTAACTCAGTGGATTTTTGACGGCACGTATGCAATTGATATGTCAGGCGTAGCTGACCCTTCAACAGGTGAAGTTCCTGCAACATCATCAGGTACAGGCAGCGGTAAAATAAATGGCGGCGGTGGCGATTTATATGGTTACGAGCTTTCACTGGCGTTACCATTTAAAATATTCCATCCATCTCTTGAAGGTTTTGGTTTAATTGCCAGCCATACTGGTATTGAGTCTGATATTGAAGATCAAAACGGTAACGATTACGAGCTACCAGGTCTTTCGGATAAAATTCAAAGCTTAACAGTTTACTACGAAATGCATGGTATGCAATTACGTACCAGTATGCGCAAACGCAGTGCCTTTAAAGGTGATGTATATGGTTTAGGTTTTAACACTGAACAAGTTGATATTTTAGGTGAAACTATTTGGGATGTTCAAGCAGGTTATGACTTCTCTGAGGCCGGCATTGAAAGCCTTGAAGGTTTATCAATTCAGTTTCAAGTACAAAACTTGACAGAGGAACCGTTTACGTCGCTTTCAGGCGATAATGCTCTACAAGTACGTGATTACCAAGATTACGGGCGTACTTACTTGTTAGGCTTTAGCTACAAGCTATAATAAAAACTGTGTGTAGAAGCCCTTGTAATTTGTGTTACAGGGGCTTTTTTATAGCTAGTTTACCTAACTTTTTAACCGTACTTAAATTTAATAAAACGTGGATAATAATATGAAACCAATAAAACACGTGGTAATTGCAGGCGGTGGTACCGCAGGTTGGATAACAGCAGCCTTGCTTAATAAAGTGTTAGGTAAAGTAATTAATATCACATTGATAGAATCATCGTCTATTGGGTCCGTGGGGGTTGGCGAAGCCACTATACCGCCGATTGTTCAACTTAATAACGCGCTGGGTATAAACGAGCAAGATTTTATTAATGCCACTAATGCTTCAATAAAATTAGGTATTGAGTTCGAAAATTGGAAAACGCCAGGGCATAGCTACATGCATGCGTTTGGCTCGTTTGGTAAAGACTTTCCTTTTTGTGATTTTTATAATTTTTGGTTAAAAGGCCAAGTTACGGGGTGCGAAGACGAACTATGGGATTTTTCACTCAATTACCAAGCGGCTAAACAGCATAAATTTGCCCCTTTAAATACCATTCCTAATACCCAACTACCTGGGCTGAGTTACGCATATCATTTTGATGCGACGCTTTACGCTGAATACTTAAAAAAGTTGGCTATATCGCGCGGTGTTAAACACATAGATGCAAAAATAAGCCATGTTGAACAATGCGATACAGGCAATGTTAAAAGCCTAGCACTTGATAACGACAGTCAAATTAGTGGGGATTTATTTATAGATTGCACCGGGCTGCGTGCACTATTAATTGAACAAACACTAAATACAGGTTTTATTGATTGGTCTCATTACTTACCATGCGATAGTGCAGTAGCCGTACAAACAAAAAGTACTCATGAGCTTAAGCCCTATACGCGATCTATTGCACATAGTGCTGGTTGGCAATGGCAAATACCACTGCAAAATCGTATTGGTAATGGCCTTGTTTATTGCAGTAGATACTTGTCAGATGATGATGCTAAGCAGTTACTGCTAAAAAGCTTACCCGCTGAGCCAATTACAGAGCCCCGTATTATAAAATTCAAAACAGGTCGGCGTTTAAAGCAATGGCATAAAAATGTGGTGTCGGTTGGCCTCTCAAGTGGTTTTTTAGAGCCGCTAGAGTCAACCAGTATTCATTTAATTCAAACTGCGGTTACGCGTTTAATTAAGCTATTTCCACACAACGGTATTAGCGATGCGTTAGTAACGGAGTTTAATAAACAAAGCGTTATTGAATTAGAGCACATACGTGATTTTATTATTTTGCATTATAAACTCACCGAGCGAGAAGACTCCTCATTTTGGCGCCAATGTAGGCAAATGGATATACCTAACTCCCTGAGCCAAAAAATGAATTTATTTAAGCAAACAGGCAAGGTAGTACGCGAAGACGACGAGCTATTTGCTGAGGTTGCTTGGCAGCAAGTAATGATAGGGCAAGGGCTTATCCCTGATGACTACAATAGTATTGTGGATTCGTTAAGTGATGAGCAACTGAGCGATTTATTTTCTACCTTAAAAACATTGATAAACTCAACAGTTGCGCAGCTACCAACTCATCAAGATTTTTTAGCCAGTATTAAAAAGGTTTAATAATGCGATTTTTAAACACACTTTTACTAGTAAGCGCATGTAGCTTACCAAGCTTTAGTTATGCACTTAATGTAGAGCCGGCCAATTGGTGGGTCGGAATGAATAAAAATAACATTACAGTACTCGTGCATGAGCAAAATATAGCTAACGAAGAATTTAAATTAGATAAGTATAAAGGGGTTGAACTTAATAACGTAACACGTACCGACAACCCTAATTATGCTTTCCTTCATTTAAATATTAGCGATAACGCCAAAGCAGGAACGCTCAAGTTTAACAGCACTAATACAGCGCATAGCTTTGAGTTTCCTTTATTTACTCGAGATAAAAATAGCGCGCAACGCCAAGGTTTCACAAGTGCAGATGCTTTATATTTAATTAACCCAGATCGCTTTGTAAATGGCGACTCCACAAATGACACCGTTAAAAGCATGCTAGAAGCTGCAAATCCAGGCTTTAAAGGCGGGCGACATGGAGGGGATATTCAAGGTGTTATTAACGCATTACCGTATTTAAATAATTTAGGCGTGACACAGCTTTGGCTAACGCCAGTACTTGAAAACAACATGCCAGATTATTCTTATCATGGTTACGCGATCACAGACTTTTATAACGTTGATCCACGTATGGGTTCAAACCAGTTGTACAAAACGTTATCTGTAAAAGCAAAAGAGCAAGGCATAGGCCTTGTTATGGATATGGTACTTAATCATTTTGGCTCTGAACATGTTTGGGTTAAAGACAAACCCACCCAAGATTGGATTAACTTTAATGGCGAATTTAAAAATGGTAAAAATGCGACAAGCCATGCGCGCCAAACAATTCAAGACCCGCACGCTAGCAACTACGATAAACGCCAATTTAGCGATGGTTGGTTTGTTGCTAGCATGCCTGATTTAAATCAGCGCCAACCATTATTAAGTGAATATTTAATTCAAAATGCTATTTGGTGGATTGAATACGCGGATTTGAGTGGTATTCGTGTTGATACTTACTCTTACTCAGACAAAGCATTTTTAAGTGATTGGACAAAAGCCATTATGGACGAATACCCACACTTTAATATTGTTGGTGAGGAGTGGACTTCAAACCCTGCAATAGCGTCGTATTGGCAGCGCGGTAAAGTAAATCAAGATGGGTATGTGTCAAGCTTACCCAGTGTGATGGACTTTTCGTTGCAAGAGGCGGTAATTCGAGCTTTAAATGAAGATGAAAGTTGGAGCACAGGCTGGGTTAAAGTATATCAGTCATTAGCTAACGATTTTTTATACCCAGACACCAATAACATTATGGTGTTTGCTGATAACCACGATATGAGCCGTGTATATACGGAGCTTGGGCAAGACTTAGCTAAAACTAAAATGGCGATGACTTTGTTTTTAACAACGCGCGGCATTGCTCAAATATATTATGGAACCGAAATATTATTGGATAATACGCCGAGTAAAGATCATGGTGATATACGCATTGATTTTCCTGGTGGGTTCAAAAATCAAAACGCTAATGCGTTTACTGGAGTCGGGTTAAGTAAAGATCAGCGCGATATGCACGAAACTATAAGCACGCTACTTAACTTTAGAAAGCAAAGCCCGGCGCTTGCAAAGGGTAAGCTCGTTCATTTCAGTCCGAATAATGGTGTTTATAGTTATGCTCGCGTTAGTGATACGCAAACAGTATTAGTTTTTATGAATAAAAACAAAGTAAAACAAAAGCATAATCTTGATTACATGCAAGAAGCCATACCAAAAAATGCCAATGCGCAGGCATTATTCACACAACACACTTTTAAACTAACTAACAGTATTAACTTAGAGCCAATGGCTGCTACGGTATTAGTGATTAATACGCCGTGAATGTTTAAGTGAATACGTATGCAGCAACTGTATGCTTGCTGCAGTTATCTTTAGTATAAAGCTATAACACTACTGACAAAAAGACACACAATGAAAAAATCAGTTTATGTACCCGCATTACTGTGTAGCGCACTTATAACAAGTGCGTGCTCAGACAATAATGAAATCGAACAACAGCAAATGCCTAAACAGGCGCAAAATGAGTTAACAAAGCCTGTTGTATACCAAGTGTTTACACGTTTATTTGGTAACACACAAACCGCAAATGTACCTTGGGGTACAAAAGAGCAAAATGGTGTAGGCAAATTTGCTGACTTTAACGATGCTGCATTAGCTGGCATTAAAGAGCTAGGGACGACCCATGTTTGGTATACCGGTGTTTTGCACCATGCGTTAGTGGGCGACTATACACAGTACGGCATTAGCCAAGACGATCCGGATGTAGTAAAAGGCCGTGCAGGTTCACCTTATGCAATCAAAGATTACTACGACGTTAACCCCGATTTAGCCATAAATGTGACTAATAGGTTGGGTGAGTTTAGTGATCTGATTGAGCGCACTCATCAACATGGTATGAAAGTGGTTATTGATATTGTCCCTAACCATGTTGCGCGTGATTATAAATCAGTAGCAAAACCCAAAGGAGTAAAAGACTTTGGTGAGCAGGATGATAAAAGTAAAGAGTACGATAAAAATAACAACTTTTATTATGTACCTGGGCAGTCTTTTCAGGTTCCAGCGTCAGAAAGTTACCTCGTTTTAGGTGGTAATACGCATCCATTAGCTGATGGTTTTTTTGATGAAACGCCAGCAAAATGGACGGGGAATGGGGCGCGAGCACCAAAACCTGATATAAACGATTGGTATGAAACCGTAAAAGTTAACTATGGTGTAAAGCCAGATGGCAGCTATGACTTTCCTGCATTACCTAAAGAGCTAAAAAACCAAGATTATCGCGCTCATTACGCTTTTTGGCAAAATAAAGAGCTTCCTAATAGTTGGTATAAATTTAGAGATATCACTTTGTACTGGCTTGATAAAGGCGTTGATGGCTTTAGATACGATATGGCCGAAATGGTGCCAGTTGAATTTTGGAGTTTTTTAAACTCATCAATCAAAATGCAAAAACCGGATGCATTTTTATTGGCTGAAGTTTATAACCCGAAAATGTACAGAGCGTATATTCAGCAAGGAAAAATGGATTATTTGTATGACAAAGTCGGCTTTTACGACACATTAAAAGCCATTATGCAGGGTAAGCAAGCTGCTAATACGATTTTTGCAGCCCAAAGCCACGTTAACGATATTGAATCGCACATGTTGCACTTTTTAGAAAACCACGACGAACAACGCATTGCGAGCCCCGATTTTGCAGGTGATGCACGCTGGGGGAAACCAGCAATGGTAGTTTCTAGCTTAATTAGTCGCGCACCTACTTTATTATATTTTGCTCAAGATGTGGGGGAGGACGGATCTGAAAACGCAGGTTTTGGCACATCTACTCGCACCAGTATTTTTGACTACATTGGTGTACCAGCGCATCAAGCATGGATGAACAACGGCAAATTCGACGGCGCTAACTTGTCAAGCGAGCAAGCATCACTTCGTGATTATTATAAATCAATAATGGCTCTTAATAGTTTACCCGCTGTTGTAGGTGGAACCATGTCAGAGCTTTCACTTAGCAATAGCGAACGCGTTGTTGGTTTTGTACGCTCGCTGGGACAGCAATCTGTTTATGTTTTTAGTAATTTTAGTGAGGAGCCACAAACGGTATTAATTAATT
The DNA here is from genome assembly GCF_011378745.1 of Pseudoalteromonas sp. Z1A6. Lineage (NCBI taxonomy): Bacteria > Pseudomonadati > Pseudomonadota > Gammaproteobacteria > Alteromonadales > Pseudoalteromonadaceae > Pseudoalteromonas > Pseudoalteromonas sp. Z1A6. Next base: position 4,364 of record NZ_WTKW01000069.1, on the reverse strand, counting down.
TAACACCAGAGCAAGCTAATACCTTTGAGCGAAATAAACCGCTACACGACTTACTTGAACAAAACACGGTAAAGATCATCACTGACAAAGAAGTTACAAAGCTTATGCTTTCGCTAGATGCATTTAGTAGCGCAGTTTTAACTAATAAGGCTAATCATGAATAATCAAAATAATAATTATGACAGCAACAAACCAAATCTAAGTTTTTGGCAAATATGGAATATGTGCTTTGGCTTTTTGGGTATTCAATTTGGTTTTGCACTACAAAACGGCAATGTGAGCCGTATTTTTCAAACCCTAGGCGCACAAGTGGATGATATTCCTATTTTATGGGTTGCAGCACCGCTAACGGGCTTAATAGTGCAACCAATAATTGGTTATTGGAGTGATAAAACATGGGGGCGTTTTGGTCGTCGTCGTCCATTCTTTTTCATAGGGGCGGTACTTACTACTATCTCACTCTTTATCATGCCGCATTCACCAACCCTTTGGATTGCTGCAGGTATGTTATGGATTATGGATGCCTCAATCAATGTCACTATGGAACCTTTTAGAGCACTTGTAGGCGATAACCTGCCAGAAAAACAACGTGCTACGGGCTATGGCTTGCAAAGCTTTTTTATTGGTATTGGTGCGGTATTAGCCTCAGCGCTACCATGGATGATGACCAATTGGTTTGACGTAAGTAATACCGCTGCGCCAGGGCAAATCCCTGAATCTGTTAAATATTCATTTTATTGGGGTGGGGTCGTATTGCTAGTCGCAGTTCTTTGGACAGTTATGCGAACCAAAGAATATAGTCCTGAGCAATTAGCTGCTTTTGAAAACCACACTGCCAAACCGACTAACACCGCATTAGTAGATATCAACTTTAATAAAGGTGCCATTATTTTTGTGGTGCTAGGTTTAGCAACCCTTGCATTAGTAATGGGTTTATCGCTTGAAAAAGAGTTATACCTACTTGCTGGTGGCTTACTAGCGTTTGGTATTGTGCAGTGGATAGCAAGCGCATTAAAGGCTGCTAACAAAATACAAGGCGGTTTTTACCAAGTAGTACAAGATGTATTTACCATGCCAGAGGCAATGAAGCAGCTTGCTTGGGTGCAGTTTTTTAGCTGGTTTACGTTATTTGCTATGTGGATATACACCACAGCCGCAGTAACAAGCTTTCATTACGGCAGCAGTGATGCAACAAGTAAAGCCTTTAACGATGGGGCTGATTGGGTCGGCATTTTATTTGCAGCTTACAATGGCTTTGCGGCTATTGCCGCTATGTGTATTCCATTCTTAGTTAAAAAGATGGGCTTAAAAGGCGCACATTGCTTTAACTTACTACTAGGTGCATTGGGCCTTGCGAGCTTTATGTTTATAACAGACCCAAAAATGCTTCTTATTCCAATGATAGGCGTTGGTTTTGCATGGGCTTCTATTTTATCACTTCCTTATGCAATGTTAAGTAATGCACTACCGAGTAATAAAATGGGCGTGTATATGGGGATTTTTAACTTCTTTATTGTTATACCGCAATTGCTTGCCGCTAGTATTTTAGGGCTTATTTTACGCCACGTATTTTCTAACCAGCCTATTTACGCATTATTAATTGGTGCTGCATCATTCGTTGTTGCTGCGATTGCTGTAATGCGCGTTAAAAATTCAAACTAAGGGTCACACAATGAAAAAATATAACCTTATTACTACCGCTCTTTTAACTTTGGGCTTAACAGCCTGTGGTGCACAAAATACGAATAACGAAAATATTGACGCTACAGTTTCAGCAGCTCCTGGCGCACCAGGTGCACCAGGTGCTGAACCATATTGGGCTTACGCGGGTAAAACCGGAATTGGTACTTCTTTTGAGCAATACCAAAACGGCCAATATAATAACAATGCTGCGACAGGTGAAGTATCAAAAGTATGGTTTTCAATTGCCAAAGGTATGATCACCGAAACTATGTTTGGACTCATTCACCAAGCTCAAATTAAAGATATGCAGTTTGTAGTAACCGGTAAAGATTTTACAGTCACTGAAGCTGACGACTTAGACGTTACAATTGATTACTTACATAAAGACGATAAAGGCAGACCACTATCGCTTGCTTACAAAGTAACAAGTACAGATAAGAAAGGGCGTTTTACCCTCGAAAAACACATATTCACCGACCCTGACGGACAAACATTGTTTGTACGCAGTATTTTTAATACATCACTTAAAGGCGTGAAAGCGTATGTTGCTGTTAACCCTTATATAAACAACAACGGCTTAGGTGATTTTGCAAAAACCACTGAGCAAGGCTTAGTAGCATGGGAAGATGATAATTTTTTAACGTTGCAATCATCTACGCCATTCAAAATGCAAAGTGTAGGCTTTACAGGTGTGAGCGATGGCATCACCTCACTTAAAAAACAAAACACACTAAGCAAACAATATTCAAACACTGGCGATAAGGCCGGTAACGTCACTCTGCTGGCAGAGCTTGGTAATATCGATAGTAATACCACATTTGATTTAGCACTAAGCTTTGGTAAAACGCAGCAGCAAAGCCAGCAACAAGGTGCACAGAGCTTATCTAAAGGTTATCAAAATGTGCTTGATGCCTACAACGGTAAAGGTGAAGCGCTAGGCTGGGAAGATTATTTACAAAGCCTTGAGCCATTAAATACAATGGTTAAGCAAACAGCCGATGACGGTAAGCTACTTTATACCAGTGCAATGGTACTAAAAGCGCAAGAAGACAAAACTAATGCGGGTGCGCTCATTGCCTCACTTTCTAATCCTTGGGGTGAAACTGTTTCAGCCAAAGAGGGTTCGACTGGTTACAAAGCGGTATGGGTTCGTGATTTTTATCAAGTAGCTATGGCATTTATGGCCTTAGGCGATACAGCGACTGCAAAAACGGCCTTCGAATACCTTGAAAAAGTACAAGTTACTAGCAAAACCCCCGGTAACAATGGTGATACAGGATGGTTTTTACAAAAAACACATGTTGACGGTGAACTTGAATGGGTAGGGGTACAGCTAGATCAAACGGCTATGCCGATTATGCTTGCGTGGAAGTTACATCAAGCAAACGTACTAAGTGATAACGAACTTAAAGATTGGTACGCACGCATGCTAAAACCGGCAGCTGACTTTTTAGTTGATGGCGGAAGAGCTAAAATTTTATGGAACGACATGCAAATCACTCCACCTGCTACACAGCAAGAGCGCTGGGAAGAGCAAAGTGGTTATTCTCCCTCTACAACGGCTGCCGTTGTTGCTGGCCTTATAACAGCCAGTGACATAGCAACACTCAGCGGTGATACTCAAAATGCAGATCGTTATTTAGCAACGGCTAAAAAGTACAACAATGATATAGAATCGCAAATGTTTACCACCGAAGGTAATTTAAAAGGTGATAGCACCGATGGCGAGTATTTTATTCGTATAGGTCAAGACACCGACGCTAACTCTAATACTAAAATTAACGCCAACAATGGCCGTGAAGGTTTTAACAAAAAGCAGATTTTAGATGGTGGTTTTTTAGAATTAGTCCGCTATGGAGTAAGAAGTGCCAACGATTCAAGTATAGTTAAAACCCTACCTGAGTATGACGACGAAACGCTTGAAGATAACTTACAAGTTAAATACAGCTTTAACTTTACCGATGGTAGCGGCACATTTGCAGGCTATCGCCGTTATGGCAACGACGGTTACGGCGAAGATGAAACCACAGGTACTAATTACGCCGAAAGCAGGAGCAACACGCCAGGCCAACGTGGTCGTGTATGGCCATTTTTTACAGGTGAACGCGGACACTATGAAATAGCGGCCGCAAACGCAAATAATACGCTAGATGATGCAAAACAAGCGGACATTAAAAATAGTTACGTAAAAGGGCTAGAGCAATTTGCTAATAGCGGCATGATGCTACCTGAGCAAGTATGGGATGGCGTTGGCGTAAATAAAGCAGGTTATGAATTAGGCGAGGGCACAAACTCAGCAACACCTCTAGCTTGGACACACGCAGAATACATCAAGCTTGTACGCTCACTCAGTGATAAACAAGTTTGGGATTATTACCCTGTGGTTGCCGAATCGCTTAAAGACTAATATATAATACCAATTCGCTTAATTAAGTGAGCTATTTTGAGGCAGGAAAAACGTGTTGTTAGCTAGGCAAAAAATTCGCTATTTAGTTGTTCTCGGCAATTGCTCCTGCATTGCTCTACCTTCTGCATCCATGCAGTCGTAAATGAGAATTTTTTAACGCAGTTAGCGACACGTTTAGCCCCGCAAAATGATTAAGTATTATTGCGGATTGGTATAAAATGCTGTAGTTGTCCCGTCCTAAAATACGTTGACGGTTTTAATTGAAGGCCAGTAG
>NZ_WTKW01000688.1:0-629 GCF_011378745.1 Pseudoalteromonas sp. Z1A6 | reverse complement strand
TAATAAGTTTTGGCTATTCAAATAATGCATTGGAATTTTGCTGCAATACTTATTAAAAAAACTGTTACTTAAACTTTTTTACATACCTAAGCGTTATAAAATTAATAATGGCAAGTAAAATGGCTATTTCGTAACGGCTGTACGCTACAGCTATACCAATTAAGCCCATATTCCAAATACTGGCTGCGGTTGCTGTGCCGGAGGTTGATTTGTTATTTTTCAAAATTGCGCCACCGCCAATAAAACCAATACCAGTAATGATGCCTTGCAACATTTTTGATTGAGCTTCTGCGCCATCTAAAACCGACATAGCAATTAATGCATACCCACACGATGCAACAGCAACAAGAGGAAAGGTACGAAGGCCTGCGCCATCATTACTACGCTCTCTGTCGTAAGCCATGGGTAGTGCAAGTAGGTATGCAATACCTAAGTGTATTAAGTTATCGATGATTTCATTCCACTGTAAATCAATTTCCATTATTGAGCCTGTGCTGGTTAACTTTGTTAATAATAAGCAAACAGCAAGCCATAGAATAAATGACTATTAATCAATTAGTTATTGTTAATACCTGTATTTAACAAGAATTATTGAGGAAACTTTTACATGTTTTTATTACTATTTTACG
>NZ_WTKW01000687.1:0-638 GCF_011378745.1 Pseudoalteromonas sp. Z1A6 | reverse complement strand
GCCAAATTGGCCGCTATTCTTCAATTAATAAACTCTATTTATTAGCTAGTTTTTTAGCTAATACGTTATCAAGCGAAAAGCTTCCCGCTCCTTGAATTGCTAAAACTATAGTTACTACAAGTAACGTTAATGCGTATTCATAGCCATTATTTGCCATAAATAAGCCATTACTAATATGTACGCTAAAAATAGCAATCAGCATAGTAAAGCCGGCAACTACAGCAGCTGGGCGAGTTAACAAACCAATTGCTAATGCAATGCCACCAAAAAACTCAGCGCTACCTGCCATCATTGCTAACCAATAGCCAGGCTCTAAACCAATACTTGCCATCCATTGACCTGTACCTTCAAGCCCGTAACCGCCAAACCAAGCAAATAGTTTTTGTGCACCATGCGCCGCTAAAATAAGGCCAACTGGTACTCGTAAAATTAATGCTGCTACGCCTGCTTTTGAGCTAAGTAATGTGTTTAGTAATTTCATGAGTTTAGTCCTGTTTTAATTTATTTAATCGTTAGATTTTTTCTAACCGTTGAGCACAGTTTACTATCATCATTCAAAAACATTAATACAGACTTTATTGGTTAATTAGCAACGCAGTATTTATAATCAACCATAAAAAAACCGCCAACCTAAAGGT
>NZ_WTKW01000686.1:0-649 GCF_011378745.1 Pseudoalteromonas sp. Z1A6 | reverse complement strand
GAAGGCGAGAAAGAGTGGGAAGATAAGATTGTTGAGCTTGCAAACGCACTTGATACTTACATCCCAGAGCCAGAGCGTGACATCGATAAGCCATTCATCATGCCTATCGAAGACGTTTTCTCAATCCAGGGTCGTGGTACTGTTGTAACTGGTCGTGTTGAAGCTGGTATCATCCGCATCAATGACGAAGTAGAAATTGTTGGTATCAATGATACAACTCGTTCTACTTGTACTGGTGTTGAAATGTTCCGTAAGCTTCTAGACGAAGGTCGTGCTGGCGAAAACATCGGCGCACTTCTACGTGGTACTAAGCGTGAAGACGTTGAACGTGGTCAAGTACTAGCTAAGCCTGGTTCAATCAATCCACATACTACATTCACTTCAGAAGTATACGTACTTTCGAAAGATGAAGGTGGTCGTCATACTCCATTCTTCAAAGGTTACCGTCCACAGTTCTACTTCCGTACAACTGACGTAACTGGTGACGTACAGTTACCAGATGGCGTAGAAATGGTAATGCCTGGTGATAACATCAAGATGACAGTAACTCTAATCGCACCAATCGCGATGGATGAAGGTCTTCGTTTTGCTATCCGTGAAGGTGGTCGTACTGTAGGTGCTGGTGTTGTAGCAACTATCGTAGCGTAAT
>NZ_WTKW01000685.1:0-649 GCF_011378745.1 Pseudoalteromonas sp. Z1A6 | reverse complement strand
CGATTTAAAACTCTTGCTGCTTTTCTAATTTGCTTCAGTTTTTCCCGTTTTGTTTTATCCCATTTTTCTGTACCTGCACTATATCCATAAGCACATATTTTAGTTGCGTTTTCAAATAGAAATTCTTCCTGCTCTTTAGGGTATATATTTCCTATTTCTCTAAGTGTCCAACCCACTCCTTTTTCAACATAATAAGCGTGGTCAGAAATTAAAGGTGCTACCAAATCTATAAGTACTTGAAAAGGTAAATAGTGTTTTCTATGAGCGCTGTAATAAAGTAAACCCACTATGCTTTGTCTTCTATGCCATGGGTTTGTAGACGTATTCCATTTTTTATACGTTGGCAAAATTAATGCTGCATCATATTCTACTAATTGAGCATATATTTTTGAAATGCCATCGCTTGTTTCCCATCGATTAATTTTGTCTTGCCATAATTTAATCGTTGGCCAAGCGGCCAGCATTTCATCTTTGTTTTTAATATGCTCCTCCAAGAAATACAAACAAAACATTTCAGCTCTATACACTTTGGTGTTCGTCCAGATATAACTCCATATCGCTAGTTGTTCATAAAAAGACATGTGTTTAAAAGAAAAACCTCTTTCAAAAGCTTTTCTTTGTAAAGGAACGGTTTCACCTGCTTTAGAAG
>NZ_WTKW01000684.1:0-653 GCF_011378745.1 Pseudoalteromonas sp. Z1A6 | reverse complement strand
GCTAGAACTAGGCAAAAGTTTTTGTATCTAGTTGTTCTAAATAAAAATTTTTAACGACGTTATAGTGCAATTTAATTCGTTAAATTGATTAAAGATTTATGCAGGTTGGTATAAGGGTACTTTCGATGCTTTCAGCGTCGGGAGTCGCTTCGCTCGCCCGACCTACGTGATGGGTATTGGATGAGAGTGCATTAATTGCGCACATTTCACTTTTCTGCAGACGTAAAAAAGCCCGAATCGTTAGATTCGGGCTTTCTACAATTTGAAGCCTGGTAATGTCCTACTTTCACATAGCAAATGCTACACTATCTTTGTGTCGGGGCGGCCTTCCGCGGGGCTCGCCTTCGAGCTGTTTTGTTTCACTACTGAGTTCGGCATGCGCTCTTGGTTATTTACTAAATCCCAGACAGCAAAAAACCCGTCACATTGCTGTAACGGGTTTCTTTAATTTGAAGCCTGGTAATGTCCTACTTTCACATAGCAAATGCTACACTATCATCGGCGCTGTTTCGTTTCACTACTGAGTTCGGCATGGAGTCAGGTGGGTCCAAAACGCTATTGTCACCAAGCAAATTTGGGCGTTAATTCGTATCACTACAAATTAACTGAATTTGGAAAATATCTGATAATATTTTTTAAGTCTTTTCAGTAAT
>NZ_WTKW01000683.1:0-662 GCF_011378745.1 Pseudoalteromonas sp. Z1A6 | reverse complement strand
AATAAATTCATTCCTATCAATTTCGCTGAGCAAATTTTGCCTGGCACCTTTGAGTATGCCCTTTGTTATATTGTCGAAAATAAACTCGACTTATCGGGCTTTGACGCGTGGTATAACAACGACAAAACAGGCGCTGCTGCGTATCCGCCTTCGGTAATGCTAAAGATTATTTTACTGGGTTATGCACATGGTTTGATCAGTAGTCGCCGAATTGCTAAAGCGTGTGAAACGAACATTTTATTTATGAGTGTATCAGGGGATATTCAGCCGCATTACACATCAATAGCGGGATTCGTGGCCAAAATGCATGAACAGATTGAGCCGCTTTTTACGCAAGTACTGATGATATGTGATGAGGAAGGCTTGATAGGCCGCAACATGTTTGCCATTGATGGGTGTAAATTAAAGTCCAATGCAAGTAAGGAGTGGAGCGGCAAATTCGATGAGTTAGACCGCAAAAAAGCAAAACTAGAACGCGCAAGCAAACGTATTATTGAACGCCACCAATCACAAGATGGACTGAGTGAAGAGTTGATAACTCAGGATTTAAAACAAAAAGAGAAGCTGGATAAAAGTGCAGATAAAATCACCGAGTTCTTAGCCACTCACAAAGAAAAAACAGGCAGTAAAGGCAAGCCAGTTAAAAGTAATATTACCGACCC
>NZ_WTKW01000682.1:0-671 GCF_011378745.1 Pseudoalteromonas sp. Z1A6 | reverse complement strand
AAGCCGTTGCAACAATGCAACGGCTTTTTTGTGCGTGGTGATTGCCATAAATGATATGGACGTAGGTTGGGTAGAGTGAAACGAAACCCAACAAATCACAAATATACTTACTCGCTCAAAAGCCAAGAGTATGTGTTATTTATTGTAGGCGTTTAGCTTGCTGACGCGCGGGTGATAGCCCAAAAGTTATAAATAACATTGTGCAACTGTAGCCTTCGGGCTACATTTGTTCAGCAAGTTGAATAAATTGGAGTAATTACTATGGCGCTACAAACATCAGATTTTAACCCGTTTGACTATATGGAAACACAGCAAGAAATTAATACATTTTTAGAAGAGTGTTTAGCTGATGATGATCCAAATACCTTTATTGAAGCACTTGGCTTATTAGTTAAAAAACATGGCGTGAGTGATATTGCTAAAGCAACGGGATTAAACCGTGAAAGCTTATATAAAGCAGTTAACGGTAAAACCAAGCCACGTTGGGAAACTATTTTTAAAGTGATGAAAGCACTTAACTTTCGCCTTACAACACAAGTTGCATAGGCTGGGTAGGGTGAAACGAAGTCCAACAAATCACAACTATACTTACTCGCTCACAAACCAAGAGTATATGTTATTAGTTGTAGATACCATCTCTCATTTTAAGCTTCAAGGTCGTATTTAACTTT
>NZ_WTKW01000681.1:0-675 GCF_011378745.1 Pseudoalteromonas sp. Z1A6 | reverse complement strand
GTGTTAAACCTTGAATATTACTTTTTCTTTTCTATATGTCGCTTTTTAGCATTTAATCAGAGATCAAAAATTTGTCAAAAATAATCTTAAAAGAGTCATATTTATACCTTTTAGGAGAAGTAATAAGTAAAGGTATACCTGTTTTTTTACTTCCTTATATGGCTAAAAAAATGGGAGTAAATGAGTTAGCTAATTTTTCTTTGTATCAGTCAATTATCGCAATAGCCTCTGTAGTTATACTATTGTCAATGGATGGTGCAATTGCCCGCTATTATCACAGGTATGGTTTCAGGTCGATCAGTATACTCAGACGTATTGCTGTAACTATAAGTGCAGCACTATGTTTAGTAATTATTACAATCTCCTTGTTATTAGGTGAAAACCACATAGCAATATCGGCTTTAGCATCATTTTGCTATGTGTTACTTATGCTTAACTTCTCTATAGCTCAAGCTTCTAGGCAAGTACATAAATACTTTTTAGCACAAGTGATTAGTGGTGTGACTTTGCTATTTAGTATTATTATTTTATTCGAGTTTACGCAAGCAACATCACAGACCAGAGTTTATGCCGGGGCACTTTCTTGGTTTATTCCTTCTCTCTGGCTATTTTTTACGTTAAAAACGTATACGAATAGAATCAATAAGAAAATAAATAAAAAACATATTTTATATT
>NZ_WTKW01000680.1:0-676 GCF_011378745.1 Pseudoalteromonas sp. Z1A6 | reverse complement strand
TAATTTATCAAAACACTGATTAATAGTTATAAAAAAACCACTTATTAAAGTGGTTTTTTAGCTTAACTTAAACAACAGCATTTATACTTTTTTAAATAAAACCTCTGGATTTACCATGGTTTTCATTTCAAGCACATTGCCATTTGGATCTTCAATAAAAAACGTTTCTTGCTCAAACTCATCACCAATAAATCGGCGATATGGTTTATCTAAGTATTCAATACCCGCATCTTCAATACGTATTTTTAACCCGTTAAATTCATCTTCAGATAGGTGAATCCCAAAGTGAGGTACTGCCACAGCTCCCATATCTACATCATGGCGAACTGTTGGTAAGCGCTCAACACTCTGGTGCAAGGTAAGTTCATTACCCCAAAAATCTATATCTACCCAGCGACCTTCTTCACTGTTACCCGTTTTACAGCCTAGTACGTCACAATAAAACGCTTTAGCCACTTTTAAATCGCCAGCCGGAATAGCCAGATGTAAACAGTTAGACATAAATAACCCTTGGTTAACACTTTAATACATTAAATTATCGCCATTATACATAACTTGTGATTTATAGAACATTAACAGCGGCACTATTAAGCATATTTAATACCTAAAATCCGTTTAAAAAACACGTTTTTAAAGTTTGTAATTACTTATAACATTTATTTGTTAGAGAGTATTA
>NZ_WTKW01000068.1:0-14835 GCF_011378745.1 Pseudoalteromonas sp. Z1A6 | reverse complement strand
AGACCATATTTATAAGTTGTTATTAATCAGTTTGTTAAGTGGGTTAAGCTGTTTTTATCTAATAAAATATTAAATGTATTAGTAAAAACAGCCATTTTTTAGCTTATTTGATTACTACAATAAAATCACTACACCAAGCGGTTGCGTGATTCGCCTTTATTAAATGCAGCAATATTTAAACTTACTTCATTAATTAAACGCACAATAGATTCGGTGCTTGCCCATGCTATATGTGGAGTAAGTAAAAGGTTATTACCTTTGTAATTAGCAAGTGGGTTTGAAAGCTCAGCTGGTTCTTTAGTTAGTACATCAACACCGGCTCCAGCAATTAGGTTTTGCTCAAGCGCTGTCGCTAAGTCGGATTCGTTAATAATTCCACCACGTGCTGTATTAATAATTATAGCGCTTGGCTTCATCATTTTAAGCTCATTAAGTGCAATTAAATCACGTGTTTCATCTGTTAGCGGACAGTGTACGCTGATTATATCGGCTGTTTTAATGACGTCTTCAAAAGGCGTACGACCGTCGCGACATTTAACACCTTTGCGCTCTGCAACAATAACATTTGCGCCAAATGCCTCAGCCACTTTAGCAACGCCTTTACCTAGCGTACCACCGCCTATAATGGCAAATGTTTTACCTTGTAAGTCGTTAAAGCTGTAATCGAGTATGCAAAACATTTCACTTTTTTGCCACGCGCCTTGCTGGCAATCCGCCTGATAGCGGTGTGTGTTACCCAGTAAGTTAGTAATTAAAGAAAACGTATGTTGAACAACAGAAGGTGTTGAATAGCCAGCTACATTAGTTACGGCAATACCAAATTCTTTAGCGGCTTCTAGATCAACATTATTAGTACCAGTTGCACTTACACAAATTAATTTAAGCTGTGTAAGTTTGCTAATAGTGTCGCGGTTTAAAACGGCTTTATTAGTGATTAATACATCAGCACCTTGGCAATGTTCAATAACTTGCTCTGGGCTAGTAAGTTCATAAGTCGTTAATTTACCAAGTTGTTCAATACCAGTAAGAGACGTTTTAGCTAACGTTGCGTTATCAAGAATAGTAATGTTCATTATGAGCCCTAAAATAAGTGGATCTGAAAGAGTTAAAATCGTAAAAAGATGCCTACGATCCATCAAAAATCTAAAATACGAGCTTAAGGTACTACGAAAGAAAGGCTTTGTTAATGGTATTACTACCAAATGATTAGAGGGCTTTGTATTAGTGGTCTGCCCACTAGCAGATTGAGAACATGGTATTTTGCTAGACTGATCAGATTTTTGCACTTTTAAGCAAGCTCATGGTCATAGAAGGTAATTAAACTCGGCTTTAAAGCAAGTTGCTAAAAATAAAAATCGTTTTTTTGGTTATTTCGCATTTTAGATTGGCTGAGTTATAATCGGATATAGACATAAACGGTGCGCTTTGGCGTACCGTTTTTTAACATTGTAGATGTAGTAATGAGTGAATTAGAAGATAAATACGCAGATATACGCCCATACAACGACGACGAAGTTGCGGCGTCGCTTACACGTTTAATTAACGATGATGCGTTTATTGATGTAATAGCAAAGTATAATTTACCGCGCTTTTTATCGGCAGTGCCTTTTATTGCGCGTCCAATGGTAAGAAGTCAGTTACGCAAAAAATGGGGCAAAGTAAGCACCGTTGAAGATGTGCAAAATGAAGTGGCACAATACTTAGATAAACTAGTGAAACGCACCACATCAAAAGTTACCTTTTCTGGGTTAGAACAGTTAGATGCTAACCAGGCCTATTTATTTATTTCAAACCACAGAGACATAGTGCTTGATCCTGCATTAGTTAACTGGGGTTTATACCAACATAAAATGAAAACAGTGCGTATTGCTATTGGCGATAATTTATTGCAAATACCTTACATTACTGAGCTTATGCGTCTAAATAAAAGCTTTATAGTTAAGCGCTCTGCTAAAGCACCAAAAGAGATGTTAAAAGCACTGACTCAATTATCGTCATACATTTACGATTCTGTGGTCGGTGGAAATTCTATTTGGATTGCGCAAAAAGAAGGGCGTGCAAAAGACGGTTTTGATCAAACTGATCCTGCGCTTTTAAAGATGCTGCAATTAAATGGGCGTAAACAAAAGAAAGAGTTTGGCGATTATATTAAAGAGTTAAAAATAGTGCCTGTTTCTATTTCTTATCAATATGAGCCGTGTGCAATTGCTAAAGCCAAAGAGCTTTACCACAAGCAGCATCATGGTGAGTACGTTAAATCGGCTGGTGAAGATATTGCGAGCATTGTTGAAGGCTTTAGTACTGCTAAAGGGCACGTGCATTTAGCATTTGGGCAACCAATTGAATCTAAATGTGATAGTGCTGAAGAGCTTGCTAAAACAATTGATAGGCAAATTGTTGATTCGTTTTATTTACACCCAGGCAATTACATCGCTGGTGGTTGTAAAGATGCGGTAATAGACTCTCCTGATACAGCGACATTTGAACAACGTTTAGCCTGTGTACCTGAAGAGTTAAAACCATTAGTGCTAGCTATGTACGCTAAGCCATTTCACCGTAAAACAGAGATAAATACTAATAGCTGTGAACATTAATACTCACAGCTCAATGAAACTAAGCAGCAATTAAATTGCTGCTTTTTTTTTGCTCAAAAATAACGCTATACTAATACCTCCTCTTCAACTGGGCGGTACTTATGCATGCAACAAATTGAAATATTTGATATTCCAAGTCCTTGCAAGAGTATTTGCTTAGTTAATAACAGAGGGTATTGCAAAGGGTGTTATCGTAGTCGGGATGAACGCTTTTCGTGGAATACCTTAACGAACGACCAAAAAAAGAAGGTGCTTAGTTTGTGCCAGCAGCGCTACAAACGTTATCTTCATAAAAAGCAGCAAAATGCAGTGCTAAGCACACAGGCGCAGCAGCAAGGGTTCGACTTTTAAAAGCTTAATCCATACTTGGCTCTTAGTGCGTACACAGTGCCATTGTTAGTTAAGTTAATTAATGACATTTTAAGCTTTTCTACCAAGTTTTCATTACGCTTATTTAAATAATGATAAAGCGGATAAGTATTCAGCACTTCTTTTACAAAGCAACCTTGAGGTGAAGGTAGCTCATTGTTTTGCATTATAAAATTAATCATTAAAGCTCCCTGTACTTTTTTCTGAGCAAGCAAATTAAGTTGGGTATTCATGCTTTTAACTTTAATAATATTCCCTGCAAACTGTGTGCTTGCTAAATAATGTTCTTGGACAGGGTAGCCATCAACAATTGCGACGCTATCGAGCTGTTCTAAACTGCTAGGTAAACAGTTTTTATATAATACTAAGTCAAACTTAAAGAGCTCATAATCGACCCTAATCAAGTTTTCGTAATTTTCTTCAACGCTTGCATCTCTTCCTAACTGCCCATCAAGTACGCCATTATTTGCAGCTAGCAAAGCATTTTGGTGACTAAAATCGATTATATGTATTTTAAAACCGATATCTGCGTATGCTAACTTTAATAACTCTAAGGCATAATCAGCTTGTGGTGTACTTTGCGGACGATTAAAAGTGAGGTTGTATTGATGACTAAAACAAGAGGCACTAAAAAATAAATTTACCAATAATAACAAGATACTAAAATGTCTATTCATTATCAGTTCCAATTACTACAGAAATAAATAAAATAAGACGCGTATAATAACAAGGAGATTACCTCTTGCCCAGTTTCGGGGTTAATCAAATAATTTTAAAAGCGAATGAGGAAGTATTGTGAGTTTTAATTTATGCCTATTGCCACGTGAAGAAAAATACCAAATTCAGTTAGATTATGAAGCGTCTTTTTGGGCGTATCAAATTAAGCGAAATAAAAAAACGAGAGAGCAAGTTTATAATACAATCCATAGCCGTCCAATGGCTGAACAAATGGTTTTGAAGCAAAAATTTGAGCAATATTTAGCGCTAATGCTTAGCTAAGTGTTGATATAAAAATGTATATAGTTGAATTGCTGGATGGGCTAAAAGTTCCACTCGTTAATAAATTTTATAAAAAACATAATGTAAGAGGACGGGCTAATAAACAAGATAAGGTATGGGTTACTTACTATAATAATGAAATAGTTGCAGCATGTAGGCTGCAAGATAAAACAGAGTTTTTATTTTTATCTACCGTGTTTGTTGCGCTGGAACATCGCGGTAAAGGTGTTGCTAAACAGCTATTATCAACACTCTTAAAGTCGCAAGATAAGATGATTAATACCTTCGCATATAAAAACGTAGTTGATTTATATTGTGCTATTGGTTTTAACCAGGTGTTAACATATACTCTTGCTTTACAAGTACTTTTTGATACTTACAAACATCGAAATATAGTCGCTCTAGAGTACCCATAATAATAAATAATAATATGGAATAAGCATGAGTAAATGCGTTAATGGGATCATTAGTTGCTTTGTAGTTTTAATAACTATCCTAAGTTGCCAAGTAGGCGCACAAGTAAAACGTTTATCTCCAAGCGAAGGCTTATCGCAAAGCTACGTTAATACAATGCTTATCGACACTAATGGTTACCTTTGGCTTTCTACTGAGGCTGGGCTTAATCGTTATGATGGCTATCAAGTTATTCCAATAAACGGCCCTAATGGTGAATTAGAAGAAGCGATCATTGATCGTATTTACCAAGACCCTCAAGGGCACATTTGGATAGCCTCTTTACTTGCAGGCCTATTTAGATACGACCCCGTAACAGATTCATATCAGCAATTTCTAGAAAAACCTACCAGTGAAGAAGAAATTATCAATCAGTCTGTTTTTAGTATGGTGGCAGTTGATAAAAAAACACTTTGGATTGGGCGAGGCCGCGATTTTGCAAAGCTTGATATCGCAACCGGAAAAATCACAACTATTTTTGAGCTGCCTGCTAAATATAAAAATACCCTTGTGAGAAAGCTGTTTGCTTACAATGGTTATATATTTATAGGTACAAGCCATGGCGCATACGTATTTGATATTGCCACAGAGCAAGTTAGACCCCTGCAGCATTTAAAAGGTGAAGCTGAACATATTTACCAAAATAATGTTAAGTCTTTCGCATTAGGTGAAAATAAACAGTTGTTAGTAGGGGCGGTACAAGGCTTATACGAAGTTGATATTAGTAACTTATCAAAAATGTTTGAACGCCCAGATTTACCTTTTAAAAGTAAAGTATTACTAAGTGACCTAAATGTTTGGAGCATAGTAAACGAACACGGAACAATAGATTTAGCTACCGACAAAGGCTTGTTTAAATTTGATTTAAACACCGGGGAGATGATTAAAAACACTCGAATAGCCCAAAGTAAGTACACACTTGCCGATACCAGTATTATTGATATGGCAAAAGATAAATCGGGTGGTACGTGGGTTGCGACTAAAACCGACGGTGCGTTTTACTTATCTCATGACAGCTATCATTTTAATAATGTCGATGGCACTTTGCTCGGGGGGGATGGTTTATCGCATCACTCTATCTGGGGAATTACCGAATATAAAGACAAGCTTTGGCTTGCAACGCATAACGGTATTACCGAGGTTGATTTAAAAACAAATATTGGTAAAGCTTATTTAAAAGATTACAAAGTCGACTTACTCACCACTGAGTTTACCGTATATGAAATAACGCCTTATAAAAATAATTTATGGCTTTATACAAATCGTGGTTTGTTTATTTTTGACCCTGTAACGCATCAAGTTAGTGAACCTAAAGTACATAACCCTGCTAATCAGGAGCTAATTACCGGTAGGGTACATGGCGTTACATTAATGCCAAATGGCGATCTATACTTTGTGCACTCAGATCATGGGGTATTTATATACAATATAGATTCTCAAGTAATAACGCGTTTGGGTGGTCAGTTTGATCAATTTGAACCCTTTTTAGCCCATGGCTTTTTACCTGCGCTGAGCAATAAACCAGATTCACCATTATTTTTTAATGCCGGTATTTTATACCAAGTAAACCCAAGTGATTTAGCACTTAAAATGATTTATAAAGTGCCAAAACAGCATGAAAACGTAGCCATTAGTGTGCTTTCTTACTTAATTGATAACAACAATATATTGTGGATATCACTTTCTAATTTCGGCTTAATAGGCCTTGACGCATCTACTTATCAATTAGTCCATACAATCGATTTAGAGAGGAATAAATTAGGCACTCTGCTATACGATATGGTGCTAGATGATGATGGCATGATCTGGATGAGTAGCCATAAAGGCATTTGGCGATTAAACCCAGAAACACTTCATTTTCAGCAATTTTCTACATCAGAAGGGCTACTCTCTGCTGAGTTCAATAGCAACGCCATGGCACAGCTTAAAGATGGCCATATTGCGTATGGTAGCTTAAAAGGTTTTACTTATTTTCATCCAATGGAAAACCAAAACTATCAGTCGCTTATTGATCACGTAAATATTACGCGAGTTGATTTAATGTCACGAGATTTATCGCTTGATTTAAAACAACCGCTCAACGAGGTTGTGTTAAACCATGATGATATAGGGCTTGAAGTTGCATTTTCGGCCATGGCATTTAGTAATCAAGAACGCATCATTTATGAGTATCAACTCGATAACGGACAAAAAAGTTATACCCGAAATAACAACCGTGTATTGTTTCCAAAATTGAATCCAGGTAATTATCAATTAAAAGTTTGGGCTAAAGACCCCCTGACTGGCGAATATACCTCGCCTGCTATTTTAAAAATAAAAGTAAAGTATCCACTTTGGCGTGCACCTTATTTTATGGTGCTTTATGGCATGCTGTTTATTGGCTTTGTTGCTATGTGGGTTATGCGCCGTAATAAAATTCAGCGTATTTTATTGGCAGCAAATAAAGAAAGTAAAGAAAGCGAAGCGCGTTTAAAGCTAGCGCTTGAAGGCAGCGAATCGGGTGTTTGGGATTGGGAATCAAGTAATCCAAGTATTTACCAACCTCGCTTAGCGAGTGAGTTAGGCTACGAAAATGAAACCGTGAGCCTT
This sequence comes from Pseudoalteromonas sp. Z1A6, assembly GCF_011378745.1. Taxonomy (NCBI): domain Bacteria; kingdom Pseudomonadati; phylum Pseudomonadota; class Gammaproteobacteria; order Alteromonadales; family Pseudoalteromonadaceae; genus Pseudoalteromonas; species Pseudoalteromonas sp. Z1A6. Next base: position 7,831 of record NZ_WTKW01000068.1, on the reverse strand, counting down.
GATGAATATTTATCTAAAATTCATCCGCAAGACAAACAGCTATTTCGCTTAGAGTGGCTTGAGTTTTTATCTACCGATAAAGGTTACTTTAATTGCACCTACCGCCTGCGCCATGCAAAAGGCTATTGGCGCTGGTATAAAGATTTTGGAAAAGTAGTTGAGTGGGATGATAAAACGCCACAAAAAGTAGCGGGTACCTACACAAATATGACCCGTGAGATGGTGTTTGAAGAACACGCTTTATTATTTACGGCAGCATTTGAGCAAACACGTGATTGGGTGTTTATCCTCGATAAAAATTTAAATATTCGGGCTTCTAATAAATCACTGCAAACCGCCTTTAACTTCTCTGCTGAGTCGTTATCTAGTCGAGCATTAAATTTAGGTATATCGCGCAGCAATCGTTTTGATTATTTACGCATAATGCAAAAGCTATCTATTGGAGAACACTTTTCGTGTGAAGACAGTGTAGTTTTAGCAAGTGGTGAGTCGCGTCATGTACTTGTGAAAATAAGTGCAGTGGCCGATAACGAACAGCGCCTTAATAGCTATGTCATTATTTTAACCGATATAAACGCACAAAAATCAGCCGAAAACGAGCTGCACTTATTGGCCAACTACGATGCCTTAACAGGGTTGCCAAATCGTACATTATTTAATGACCGCGTTGAACACGCCCTTGAGCAAGCAAAATTTCACGAATGTAAAGTTGCTTTATTACATATAAATATTAAGCGTTTTAAATACTTTAATGACTCTTTGGGGCATGCAGTTGCTGATGAGCTAATTAAAGAAGTCGCTGAGCGTTTAAAATGCTCCTTGCGTCCATCTGATAGTGTTGCTCGATTTGGTGGCGATGAATTTGTAGTACTGGTGGAAGATATTCAGCAAATCGAACAAGTACTCATTATATGCACTAAGTTGATGGATTGTGTGAATCAAAATATTACGATTAATGGCCAAGTTGTAAACGTTAATTTAAGTATTGGTGTGTCTATATCACCAGATGATGCTCAGCAAGGCTCTGCGCTTTTAAAAGCTGCGAGCATAGCGTTATATCATGCAAAAGACTCTTTAGAGGGGCGTTATCAGTTTTATAAGCAAGAGATGAATCAGCATGTTCAAAGAGCGCTGCATCTTGAGTCTCAGCTAACTAAAGCGTATCAAGAAGAAGAATTTTGTAATTACTACCAGCCTATCATTAACGCTGAAAGTCAAAAAACAGAAGGCTTTGAAGTACTGCTGCGTTGGCCTGAAAATAAGCTTGTGCAAACTCAAGAATTTTCGGTGGCAGCAGAAGGTATAGGCCTAATTACAAAAATTATGCTGCAGACTTTTGCGCGCGCTTTATTAGAGCTAAAAGAGTGGCGAAAAGCCTCACCTAGCCTGTATTTATCTATTAATTTATCGGCTCTTGATTTTGAGTTTAAAGACCTTGTTCCTGAAATTAAAAAAGCGTTAAGTAATTCAGGAGTGTCGTCTGAGGCAATTGTTTTTGAAATAACCGAATCAATATTAATGCGTGATTCAAAAGAAGCGCTACACAGCATGGAACAACTTAAAAAGTTGGGCTGTAGATTGTATATGGATGATTTTGGTACGGGTTACGCATCGCTTACTTATTTAAAGCGTTTTCCTATTGATGTATTAAAAATAGATAGAAGCTTTGTACAAGACATAGGCATAGATTCTGACGATGAAGCTATTATTCAATCAATACTCGCGCTTGCAGATAGTTTAGGTAAAGAATGTGTAGCTGAAGGCGTAGAAAGCTCGCACCAACTCGCCTTTTTAAAGGCGCGAGGATGCATGCATTTTCAAGGGTACTTATTTAGTAAACCGGTACCTAATACCGAAGTACTACCGCTTATTAATCGCAATTGGAGTGATATATTTAATTAATAATAGCAGTACTTATTTAAGGCCTTTTACCGCAGTGCCTGCAAAACAAATGGCTATTATGCTCATTCAACTGCGTTTTAATGGCCTTATTAGCTTCTAGTTTACTCAAGCCTAATTTATAGCGTAGTTCTTCTAGGTGTTCTTGTTGAGTATCATTAAGAGTGCCATCTTGAATTTGTTCATGTACGGCATCTTCAAAAAATTGGCGGCGTTTACGTATTTGTTCTGAAAAACTAGACGCCAGTAAACCGGTAGGTATTGCAACCATTCCCATGCTCAGTAGTGTAATAACCCCGCCGAAAAACTTACCCAATGGCGTTATAGGTACTACATCGCCATAACCAACGGTTGTTAGTGTTGCCATTGCCCACCACATAGCCGCAGGAATAGAGCCAAATTTATCGGGTTGTATGTCGTGCTCAATTAAGTAAATTCCGCATGAAGCTAAAATAAGCACGACGGCCATAATAAAAAAAGCAGCCATTAATGAACTACCTTCATCGTTAAAGGCTTTTAAAAGTAGCTGCATGGCGCGTGAGTAGCGAGTGAGTTTAAATACCCTTAATAGTCGGAGCACGCGTAAAAAACGTAAATCGAGAGGAAATAAAAACATCATTAAGCTTGGTAAAATCGCAATTAAATCAACAATTGCCAAAGGAGAGAGAAAATAGCTAAGCCGACGTTTGGTATGAGACCCTTCCATTGCTGCATATTGTGTTTTATCTACGCAAGCCCAAAGCCTGGCTAAGTACTCAATAGCAAAAATAGCGACCGAGACAATTTCTAAAACTAAGAATTCGTTGTAATACTGCTCTGCCACACTTGGGATTGATTCAATAACAATGGCTACAACGTTGATCATTATTAAGCTAATGAGTGCAATATCAAGAATATGTCCCGCTCGATGGTACTGGCCTGTGCCTTCAAACAGGCAAGCCATTTTTTGTCTTAAAGTGTGTGGTTCATTCATTATTTAAGTTTAAGTACCATGTTAATACTGCCTTCTTCAAAGTCGCGACTAATTTTAAAACCTAACTTACGGGCAAGCTCAATCATTCCTGTATTCTCTGGTAAGGTTATGCCTTCAATCGATTCCACACCTTGACGTTTACAGTGGTTAATTGCTGCACTCATTAGTATGCGACCAAGCCCTAAACCTTGGCAATCTGAGCGTACTACAATGGCAAACTCAGCATGCAGGTTATCGGGGTCCATAATGACGCGAGACACACCTAATGTGCGAGTTTTACCTTCAAAGCGTTGGCACACAATAAACGCCATTTCACGGTCGTAATCAATTTGCGTCATTTTAGCGAGTTGATCGTGGTTAAATTGTGGTAGTTCGCCAAAAAAGCGTTTATATCTGTCTTCTTTATTAAGTGACTCGTCAAATGCTTTATGAGCTTGTTCATCTTCTGGCTTTATTGGTCTGAGCGTAGCTTGGGTGTTGTTTTTAAGTGTTACCACTTCAACAAGTTCAATAGGGTAGGGACGAATAGATAAGCGCTTACGATTGCTCTGAGTTTGATAACGGCTAAGTGTCATTGTGGCATCGAGCACTAAAAACTGTCCATTACTGGCAAGTATAGGATTAAGTTCCATTGAGCTTATGTCAGGTTGATCAATAACTAACTGAGAAATACGCGTTAGCAGTGCACACAAACGATACTTATCAACTTTTTCGGGTAATATGCGCTCCTTTAGTACACCTTTATCGTGCGCTGCGGCAATTAAATACTTTGCTAAGTTCATATTTAGTGGAGGCAGAGCAACAGCGGCTTGCGCATATTCAAGGCCGGTTCCTGCTTCACCTAATAATATAACAGGACCAAAATTAGGCTCGGTTTTAATCGCAATTCGCAACTCATTTGCGCCTGCTCGCGGCGCCATTTTTTGTAATGAAAACCCTTCAATAATAGCATCCGGATAAGTGTTTTTAATACGGATAAGCATTGCAAAAGCGGTTTGTTCAACCTCGTTGGCATCGTTTAAGTTAAGCACCACACCACCTACTTCAGACTTTGAAGCAATACTTGGGCTAATAAGTTTTAACGCGACCGGAAAACCAAGTTCTATGGCTTGCTCTCTGGCTTCTGTTGGGGTGTAAGCCACCTCAGTTTGAATGCATGTAATACCATAGTGATTTAATACTTGGCTTGCCTGATGGGTAGGTAAGTAGCTTTGTCCGTCATCTAAAAACTCATTAATAAGCGCTTTAGCTGCTACTTTATTTATTTTTGCGTCATCTGTATTCGACTCAGGTGTTTGCGTTAAATGCTTTTGGTTACGGCGATACGTTACCAAGTGCATAAACGCGCCAACAGCACCCTCTGGTGTTCTATAAGTTGGTATTGCGTTGTTTGAGCACACTTTTCTGGCGGCGTAAGATGCGTCTTCACCCATAAAATTAGTTATAACGTAAGGGCGTGCCATTTTGGGTAATGTTTGTAAGGTTTCTACAATAATGTTGGCGTAGTCTTCGCTGGGCGCAAGCGCTGAGGGAGTATGGATAATCAGTAAGTTTTTAACTTCTTTTGCGTGCAGTAAAATTTCTAATGCTTGCTTATAACGCGCAGGTGCTGAGTCGCCAAAAATATCCACAGGGTTTGAGGTGGTTTCTGATTGCGGAATTACTTTATTTAGCGCATTTCGGGTTTCAATGCTCAACTCGGCTAATTTACCGGAGCTTTGAATTAGCTCATCAACGGCCATAACACCCGGGCCGCCACCATTAGTTAAAATTGTTAGTTGCTCTACTTTTAATAATTTTGGATGCATGGCGAGTGTTTGTGTCGCTGCAAATAGCTCTCGTAAATCATTTACGCGCAGCATACCCGCTCGTTGAAATAACGCATCGTAAACAGCATCAGAGCTTTGCTTTCCGCCGGTGTGAATTTCGGCTGCAAGTGCGCCTGCACTTGTTTTACCTGTTTTAATTGCAATTACAGGTTTACTAAAGGCCGCAGCTCTTGCTGCTGATATAAAGCCACGAATATCTTCAATGTTGTCAATGTAAAGTAAAATAGCTTTGGTTTTAGCATCACGACCTAAAAAGTCGAGTAGTTCATTAAAGTTTATATCAAGGCAATCACCTACCGATACAAAATATGAAAATCCAATTTCTTTGTTTTTAGCCCAATCTAAAATGGTTGAGCATACTGCTGCTGATTGCGATACAAATGCAATTTTACCTGGGCTTGCTACTGTATGTGAAAAGCTCGCATTTAAACCAATATGAGGGATCAGCAAGCCCAAACAATTGGGTCCAAGCAAAGTAACCTGTTTGGCTTGAGCGCATGCTTTAAGCGCGCTTTTTTGCTCCCCAGAAAGCCCATCTGCAATAACAATAGCCGTTTTACAGCCAAGCTCTCCAAGCTGCTCAATAATATCAATTAAGGTATTTTTGTTAGTACAAATAACAGCAAGGTCGGGTACTTTTGGTAAGTCAGCAATAGAGGGGTAAGCAAGTACGCCATGTACTGCGCTATGGCTTGGAGTAACGGGCATTATCGGCCCTTTAAAACCGCCTTGAAGTAAGTTGCGCATAACCACAAAACCAGCACGAGTTGATATATTAGAGGCACCAATAACGGCCACTGAGCTTGGGTTAAAAAACTGGGTAATGCGCTTAAGGCTCATGGTTTTTCCTAGGCTGATTAAATTTTGCGTTATTTATAGTCTCAATGTACCCTGTTTACTGTGTTATTTCGAGCGTCTAGATGCTTATTATTGATATCAATCAAGGAGATTATTGTGAATAAAACCCCCGGTTTTTACATTGTTATAGCGGCTATTTGTTTAAGTATAGGCTTAATTAGCTTAGGGTTTATTTTAAAGAGCACAGCTCTCAGTGTAAAAGAGATGGAACGTACTGTGCAGGTTAAGGGATTGGCCGAGCGAGAAGTTATAGCCGATACGGTAATTTGGCCTCTGCAATTTAGTGATGCCGACAATAATCTTGAAAAATTAGTCAGCCGAGTTGAGAAAAAAAATGATGCTGTAACTGCTTTTTTAAAACTGCATGGTTTTGACGACGATGAAATAACAATAGGCAGCCAGTCAGTTATTGATAAGCAAGCACGTGAATACAGTAATGAAAATCAGCAATTTAGGTACATAGTGCGCTCAAATATTATTGTTTATTCTGATGCGCCAGATAAAGTGCAAAACGCGCTGAGCAAAGTGAGCCAACTTGCTAAACAAGATATCGCAATAGTGCAGGACAGCTACGAAACAAAAGTTGAATATATTTTTACTGGCCTCAATGATGTAAAACCTGCGATGGTGCAAGAAGCAACTGAAAAAGCGCGTGAAGTCGCTAATAAATTTGCTAAAGACTCTAATTCAAAATTAGGCAAAATAAAAACAGCTCGCCAAGGGCAATTTAGTATCAGTAATCGAGATTCAAACACACCGCAAATAAAAAATATAAGAGTGGTAACCAGTGTTGAATATTATTTAAATGACTAGGGCCTGTTGACCTTTCAGGATTAAAATTTGTTCAATCTAGGGGCCGATTTAATCGCGGCGTGAGGTTTGTAACCTAGCGGGCTAAGTAAAAACCGAGCAAAGCTTCCGCGTCCTGCTCACGCCCCTTACCTACATCCATGTAGGCAACAAAGAGTAAATTGCCCCTAGGCAGAACCCTTCGGGCAGCGCATGTTTGGCATTTATTCCACGTTATCGCCTATTAATGGGGAATAACCACACTGCATAGGCTCTGCCTTGACTAAATACCAAACATACTGCTGTAAATTTAACCTCGAAAGATAAACAGGCCCTAGGAAATAATATGTCAGAGTCTAAATATGGTCAGTTTGTACTGGCGCCCCGTTCGTATTTTTTTACTGCTATAGCGAGCGTGGTGTTTGCGTTTATTGGCTTTAGTTATAATGCATGGCGAATGGAGGCAAGTGAAGAGAACAACAATACACGCATTGCTAGCTTTCAAATATTACAAGAACTAGCCGAGCTTGAGCTTATTGTATTTGCGGCACATTACGATAATAACAAAATAGATGGCAGCCCTAGAAAAGGCTGGGTTAAAGTTAACTTAATTCATGACTTAAGCTACTTAGCCGTTGATAAAGTACATTTAAAAACAAAAGACTTACAAAAGGTCTGGCAAACAAATTGGCCAAATATGGTTGATCAGCAAAGTGCTGCGCAATCTATTACACATGCCATAGACAGTGTGCGTACAGAAGTTGTGAGTGAATTAAAGCGCCTTGATTAAGTGAGCAACTTGCGCCGTTGAGCGTTGCAAGTAAGCGGCGCTCAGTAAAATTGTGGTCTCGTTAACTTTTTGCCCTTTTAGTACGTTGGCAAGCTGCTGTTTTGCGTTAGGATTTTGTTTTTGCTCTATTTCCATTAATGCTAACAAAGCTGAGAATTCATGCTTTACCGGTGTGCTCGATTTATTTGCATAGGCAATGTAGCAGGCAACTGGTGTTAATCCGTGAGAGTTGGGCTGCGCCAACGCTTTAACTAAGTCATCATTTGATTCAAACAACATTAAAGAGCGTACATAGTTAAATGGCAGCTTTGTAGCATCGGCATGCTTAAACACATTGTGCAGTACATTATTTCCTTGAGTATCTTGTACTAAAAAGCCTTTATTTACTCTCAGCGCTGGAGTAAAAAAGCTCAATGCGTCAATATTAGTGAGTTGGTTAATAAATAGAGAAGGTGCTGTATTAGTACTTAATATACGGATTGCTATGTTTTGCATAAAGTCATACTTAACACTCAACCGTTGGGCGCTGTCATATAAATGGTTAAGCTGCAAAGTTTGCTGAGCAGGGCTTAACTGCCTAAAGTCGTTATCGAGCTCATTTAACTGCTGCTTTGAAATACGCGCATTAAGTAGTTGTATGCTTAAATCCATTATTATTTCCAAAATCTTTTTTACTACTATAAAACAAAAAAG
>NZ_WTKW01000679.1:0-677 GCF_011378745.1 Pseudoalteromonas sp. Z1A6 | reverse complement strand
CGAGCTTTTACGAAGCGGAATTAGTAGAAAGTTTTATTACTTTAATAACCCAACTTGGCAAAAAACCAATGCTATTACCTTTTAAACCAAATGGTAAACCGCAACACGTAAAAGGTTTTTTACATGAATTTAAAGTTACAGCTAAAAATGCAGCCGAGTTTTTAAATAAATTAAATGATATTAATGCACCGTTAGTCGGTTTAGACGCGTCACTCGTTATGTGTTACCGCGATGAATATAATACAATTTTAGAAAATAACCGTGGTGAATTTAATGTGCAACTTGCCCATGAATGGCTCGAAACACAATCGTTTAAATCACTAAGCGCAAAACAAAATACAGATACCGAATTTACACTACTGAGTCATTGTACTGAAACAACTGCGCTGCCAAAAGCAGCAAATGTATGGCAAACAATTTTCAATGATATTGGTTTAACATTAAAAACAACAAATACAGGTTGTTGTGGAATGGCGGGAACTTATGGCCACGAAGCACAAAATCAAGATAACTCACGTGCGCTTTACGAAATGAGCTGGAAACCAATTGTAGATAAAAATAAACCTGAGCAACTTTTATCTACGGGATTTTCTTGTCGTAGCCAAGTTAAACGTTTTGAACAATTTAAACCAAAACACCCAATTGAATTACTAGCACAGGTTCTTAAATAACTTTAT
>NZ_WTKW01000678.1:0-685 GCF_011378745.1 Pseudoalteromonas sp. Z1A6 | reverse complement strand
CGCTAGAGAAATACTCCAGCGGCTTTATTTATACGTATAAAACCGGCTAATTTAGCTGATTAAGAAAGAGTATAAGAAGCAAGTTGTGCGTTACTTGCAAGAACAGTGTTTAGGTTTTCTAAAACTGTTTGTGAAGTCACGTTTTCAGAAGTAAATACTGAAGAGAACTGTGCTTGAGCAAGCTTATTGAACGCTGCTTTATCTTGATCTGCAACACCCCAAGCTTCAGCTAGAGTAGCTAAAGTTTCGCCTTCACCTTTTGACATATCACGAGCAAGTTGCTCCATGTTACCGTCAATGAATAAAGCGATTTTTTCTGAAGAAGTTACTGTACCAGTACCATCACAACCAAGAGTACCAAAAGTGATACCAAAAGTTTGGTTACCAGATGTACCATTTGTTGTAGCGCCTAAAATTTTAACGCCTTTACCTTGCTGACCAGCAAATAACATAGAACCAAGACCACAACCAATATCTTGGTCAGCCATTGCGTTTGAGAAAGGAAGTAAAGATAGAGCTGCTACTGCGATTAGTTTTTTCATTTTCATAAATCCATATATGATTGTCTTTATTTAGGGTAAATAAAGTTCGCGGAAGATTCTAACAGACTTGCAGAAAAAAGGAACAGGCTAAAACATGAATATTTTACACTCTAATTTTTAAATATATTAAAGTTAATGTCAGG
>NZ_WTKW01000677.1:0-699 GCF_011378745.1 Pseudoalteromonas sp. Z1A6 | reverse complement strand
TTTTATTTGCATTTTGCAATTCAATTTGCAATGCACCTAAATTAATAAATAAGAGCTTACTCAAGCCCAAACAGCACAGAGAAACCAGTTAGTAATTGTTGGCTAAAAGTAAGGATTAGTAATTGAAGATGAGTATAAAGAAAGGCTTGATAAGACTAATTTGGTTACGCACAGCTTGAATTAAAAAGCGTACACGTAATTTTAAAGCTAGGGAGAAAAAGTTAAAACGGTGATAGGAAACATAAAAAAACGCAGGCAACAATAAATAGTTACCTGCGCAAAAGTCTCTAGTTTGAAAGAGTGTCGTTATTTTCGTTTTTAGGGGCTGTTACATGTTGTGCATAGTTAGTATTTTGCGAGTCAAACGTATTACTCATCGACTGTGCATTTTCAACATCAGCTTGTGTAAAAGTAATCGGCTGTATGTCCGTTAACGGCTCTACAGAATCGCTACCGCGTAGAACTGTAATACCTATTACTAAGGTAGCTACAAGCAAAATAGACAAAACCATGATTTCAGGTGTAAGTACCCAATTATTACTTTTAGGTTGTTGTTTGGCTTTTGTATTTGTTTGCATATTGCACCTCTTAAAAATTTAACTAAATTGTCTTGATTTGATATTTAATATGTTGCGAAAGCCGTGCCAACTAAACAAAAACAAACGAAAGATAAAATAAACAACAAAATCAAAGTATTAA
>NZ_WTKW01000676.1:0-699 GCF_011378745.1 Pseudoalteromonas sp. Z1A6 | reverse complement strand
TGAAACTGAAGACCCTAGCCTATTAACTCTTTTAAATAACTAATTCACGCTGACAAGTATAATACTTAAAGCTATTTTCAGTCCTATATTAGAGTCTAGTTTTCCTGCTATAAAGCAGTAAAACTAGACCCCATAAGTATATTAAGTCACGAATAACCGGCATCAATCACTGCCCACTTTTAAAAATACCAAAGAATAGCTCACGTCCACTATTTTATGGTATCAAGCTGGGTTCATTTGTTTTATAACAATCTCTGCAGCTTTAAGGCTAAATAATATTTAAGTATGCGCCGTTTGCCATGCTGAGTGAATTCTCATTACAGGGCAAGCGATTAGCTTTTTACAGGCTAAAGCTTTACGTATTGCTCCTTGGCCTGTTGTAAGTGTATTTGTAGAACAACACAAAGACGTTATTGCACTTGATGAACAACTTCGTTTAGTCGACTACATTAAAAGCATTCGTGAACAATCTCTTAAAGATATGATCCCTGAAGACTTACTTGCGTTTAGCGGTAAGCACATAGCATCACTTGATCCAAGCACATACAACTTTGACGTTGAATGGTTTGCATCTACAAAGAGTGCGAAGAGCTTCCATCAAATGCTTGGAGATTTACCAGGTGCTTTTGACGACGCACTAGCAAATATTCCACTTGAAGGTGATATTACTCAATATGAGTATCAACAATTTGTTGCTGC
>NZ_WTKW01000675.1:0-703 GCF_011378745.1 Pseudoalteromonas sp. Z1A6 | reverse complement strand
CACAAAGTCCAAAATTCAGGATGGGTGTCAATGTAATTTTTGCGAGTTTTTTGGAACGAAGAGCCGAAGGCCGTAGTGGAAAAAATGTCAACTGCATGCAATTGTTGGGTATCAATTTGAGCTGATTAATTTTTCACAGATTGTTTTAAAAGCAATAAGCCCTAATTTTTAGTTATGTTGCATTGTTTGGAAGGGAAAAAAGCCATAAAAAAGTTCTAACTATCAAAGGTAGTGATTAGGAAAACGAAAAGTATGAAGCGCGTTGCACGGAAACGTTACGCTTTACACTGTCAAAACTTCGTTTTTCCTAATTTATTTCAACTACTTGCATTCACAATCCTGTGCTGTCCTTAGTTCGAGAATTGTTTCCAAGGAGATCAGTTCTTTCGAATCTTCGCTATGGAACATTACACTTGATGTTCGAGTAATATTTTCACAATTTTTTCCGGAAAATGCTAGCTCTGAGGCGCAGTCACTATATTGGCAATACCTTTCCATCTTATCGATTTTTATTCCTAGCTCATCATCAAATTCTTTGTCGTGAATAGTGACTTTGCTAAATTTGGAAAGTGAATCTTCGGAAAAAGAAACACCTGTTTTACAAGCACCTTTGTGCTTTCCCCATGCAACGCACAACATATTTCCATTATCGCCGACAATTAAAATTAACATATTTTCTTCCTTTTTTATTCGATGCAAAAAT
>NZ_WTKW01000674.1:0-726 GCF_011378745.1 Pseudoalteromonas sp. Z1A6 | reverse complement strand
AAGTACCTATTGAGTATTAAAAATACTTGCACGGTTGAAAATTAGGCCTACAATCGCCATCTCATAAATAGGCCGATATAAAAGCCCATTTATTATTTGAATCCAAGTTTAACTTTAAATAACCATTAGTTGATAGGAAATATATGACTAAAAAATCTAAAGCAAAAACCGCAAGCAACAGCGCGGTAGACACAGGACGAGGCGTTATAAACCACAATGCATTAGCAGCGTTGGTAACCTCTAAATTATTTAAACCACAAGTAGTTAAAGCTAAAAAAGGCAAAGGCTCGTTTAAACGCAGCAACAAACATTCAGGACAAGAGTCCTATTTAATCGCGGCTTAAATAGCTCCGATCAAATAGGGCTTTTGAATTTAGTAGGTGAGGTTTTATACCTCGCGTTCACTTTTAGAGCATTTAAGCCACGTTACATGAGCGCGATATAAAATCGCACCTACGGTTTTATTGAGTGCGGTGTTTACGTTTATGTAGGTGAGGTTTTATACCTCGCTTTTACTTTTAGAGCATTAAAGCCATGTTACATGAGCGCGAAATAAATTCGCACCTACGGGTTTGGTGTTTGCACGATGTAGGTGAGGTTTTATACCTCGCTTTCACTTTTAGAGCATTTAAGCCACGTTACATGAGCGCGAAATAAATTCGCGCATACGGGTTTGGTATTTGCACGATGTAGGTGAGGTTTTATACCTCGCTTTTACTTTTAAAG
>NZ_WTKW01000673.1:0-735 GCF_011378745.1 Pseudoalteromonas sp. Z1A6 | reverse complement strand
TCGTTGCTGCTCGGTTAGTTTATACTGCAAGTATTCGTAGATGTCCGCTTCGCGGTCACACACCGATATCACGTTCGCCATTTGTCCTTGCAGCCGCTCTGCCATCGCTCGTGACGCTGACTCCCACTTGTAACTTTCTTTTTCTTCGTAAGAAGTCGTCGCGTGTTTTTCTCTTTTTCCAATCGTGTTGATATCACGACTCCAGCGAGACTGTTCAATTAATCCCACAACTTGCTTTGTGTCTGGCGCAAACAGTAATACGCTATGAGCTAACAAGCCTCGTTGTTTTGCTCCTCGTCCGACATGACCCAAATCATCTCGAATGGAGGAATGTTTATAAATTAGTGTGGTCGTGTCTTCTAATGCGAGCAATAAGTTATGACTTTTTGCTTGTTCAACCGTGGCTTTAAAGCCTGACTCGGCTATAGCCGTTGCGTCAATATTCTCGTTGCGAATAAAGCGGTAGGCACCTTCCATATCGGCGGGGGATTGAGTGATGTTCACAAGTGGTTTTCCTGGTTCATTTGCAAGCGTTGATGCTAACTTTACCAGACGCGCTGTTCTTCTTGGATCACCTAAGTCCGATTTACCGAATTGTTGTTTTGCCCAATGAGTATGTTCGTTAATCATAATGTGCCCTCAAACAAGATTTGAAGATCTGATCATGACATTGAGATTTAGTTCAAAAAAATCCCCGCTAATTTCTTAGCAGGGATTTGTGTATAAGAGACAGCT
>NZ_WTKW01000672.1:0-739 GCF_011378745.1 Pseudoalteromonas sp. Z1A6 | reverse complement strand
CTAAAATAAAACTAAACTAGACAGCCACTCCAATTAAAAAATAAAACTGTGCCATAAAATCTACTTTTTAGGTTAATTATTTACCTTTCCTACTCGGTTATTTTAATTTCATCCATTTAGTAAGTCATTAGCACCCTTAAACCTAAATTACACGCATGAGAATAACTGCATAATTACAGTTTTAATTTCTTACTAAGAGGTTTAAGTCTTATGCGAGTAGCTTTTCGCAATTACTGATATTTGCCCGCCGCTTTCGCTTTAAGTTTTCACAATAACCTTCTTGTGAGGCTGGCCTGCCCACTGCGCCATGAAATACGCGCGTAAATTGTGTGGTGAGTTTTAACCAGTTTTCTGGAGATATATTCACTCTTTCCAGTAAAGACAAATGTGTACTTTCAATATACCCTCGCTTGTCTTCTCGTATACAACGTCCTGTAAATTCAACAAGTTCAAGGTACGATTTAAGCTCAAACGGCAGCCCTTTGGGCATAATCTGACGTGGCATACCTGCAAAGCGAAGGAGTTGTTTTGGCTGCTTGCCTTCTTTTGCGCATATTAAGCGTACTTGAGCGCTGGTATGGTCTGACTCTTCTGCCGTTTTAGCCATCTTGGCTCTAATGGGGTTTAAATCTACATACGCCATACAGGCGGCAAGTGCGGCTTCATCTAGTAATGCTTGTGAGCTAAATCGCCCCTCCCAAAACCTGCCAGTACAGTTATCTTCCTTATTTGCTCTGCG
>NZ_WTKW01000671.1:0-742 GCF_011378745.1 Pseudoalteromonas sp. Z1A6 | reverse complement strand
GCTTTTTTATTTTTCGCGTGTATTTTATTTAGCCGTCACAATAGCAATAACAATGGTAATGTTAAATTTTAACAAAGTAGGGAATGGCCACTAAAATAGCGCCTACAATCAGTAGCATGCTAACACTGGTCATAAAGTACGGAAAAACCAATAATGACAAACCAATACAAAGTGGCACTACGGCTTTTTTTCTTCGCCCGTAAGTAAGGTAGCCAATACCTATGCCGCCAAACAAAACACTCCACGCAATTATTGATGCACTATCCATTTATAAATTACCTATTTTGAAATACTGATTTAAATTACGACCGACATAGCCAGTTTTTCAATACCATGTGAAGGAGTCCATCTTTTGAATTCCACGAAACCATGCTTTTTATATAAATTTATTGCAGGAGTATTAGCAACTGCAGTCTCAACTCTTGCATGAGATAAATCACCGATTGCTAGAACATAATTTATTAGCTTACTTGCGATATCTTTTTTAAAATAGCTAGGATCAACGGTTAAACTACAAATATCTAAACACTCGTTGTTTGTATCTACTTCAATAACGGCTGCTAAACATTCATTTTCGCTGTAGCCATAAAAAGTTGTTTCTGACTTTTTTATACCTTTAATATTACGCGCTAAAGGAGGGAAGTTATGCGCGCCGATCAGTTTAGCCTCAATAGCATAGGATTTTTGAAAGACAGCAAAAATTTTATTTGCAGTATCGTTATTCTTATTATTAAGTTTGTTT
>NZ_WTKW01000670.1:0-790 GCF_011378745.1 Pseudoalteromonas sp. Z1A6 | reverse complement strand
TAGCCATGTATTTAGTTTGAATAAAGGTAGTTTATTAAACCTATTCACTAGATGGCTTTATAAGCTTTTATCGCCTTTCCTGACTTTTTATGTTTAATAATAGCTTTAGAAGATTCGTTTTTTGCACCATTCGCTGTTACTAAAATAGTGTTGATACGAAGCTGAATTAATTCTAATTGCTCTGCACTTGGGCCGCCGCTGCTTTCGCACCATTGCTTTAGTTTAGTATTTAAAGTGTCTAAAAGAGGCTGAGCTTCGTCTGCATTATTATCATTTACCAACACTTCAATGTTACTAAGTAATGCTTGTATCTGCTCAGCATGGCTTATTGGTGTTTGCGAATCCATAATTAAAATTAAACCGCAGGGTTGCGTTGATCTAGTGGGATATTATCCCAACCTTCTTTAATTTCTTTAACTATACTTGATACTTCAGTAATTGCTTCAATATCGTTATGTAGGTTAGCTTGCGTTAAGCGACGTTGGCAGTAATCGTAAAGTGCCAATAAATTGTTAGAAATACTAGGGTCTTGTTCTACTTCTAAATTAAGTGCATCTTGCAGTGCACCAAATAACAAAATACATGCTGAAATATTTTCACCTTTTTTTGCTATTTCTTTGCGCTCAATAAAGCCCTTTGTTGCAGCTAAACGACCAATAATATTACTGAATATAAGGTTTATTTGTTCGTAAGGTGCCATTTCGGCAATGCTGCTAGCACGAACTTGACTGTATTTTTTTACTGAGACATGAGCCATGGGAAAATCCTAAAATTTAAAACGATAAAATTA
>NZ_WTKW01000067.1:0-14981 GCF_011378745.1 Pseudoalteromonas sp. Z1A6 | reverse complement strand
TATATAGGCTCTGCCTTACCTAAATACCAAACAGTCTGCTGCAAATTCAACCTCGAAAGATAAACAGGCCCTAAGTGTTTGTAAATATTTAATATAGATAGGTGCACTTTCAAATTTTGATAACCACTGCCACATTTGCAAGCTTAGAGCGTTATTTTCTTCGTAGAATTGTTTTGAAAAAATAAGATAACCATGGCTTGTTTCGTACGGTGGGTAAATCGGTTTAACGTTATTACCTTTATACGGATAACTCGACACTTTTAAACCATCAACTTGGCATATATCAACGCTCGCCTGCACCACGCCCTTATCTAGCAACTCAAAAGCTTTGCTTTTAGAAAACGTATTATGAATAAAAAATGGTTCTTCTTTCAACGCGCTATTTAGTCCATAGCCATTAGGAATAGCTATCGTAAATGCTTTATTTTGAAATACTTCGCGAGTCTCCCATTCTTTATGAAATTTATAACGCCCTATAAGGCAGCTACTAAATTCACTTACTGCATAGTCATCTTGTAACTTACCTTGCTGATCAACAGGGTAAACAGCAAGGTTTTCTCGTCCTTTGCGGTAACTGGCAATAACAGCATTAACTCGATTAAATTCTAAATCGCTTAAGCATCTACGCCATGGTTTTCTAACAAACTTAATCTCAACACCATCAATCGCTTTATCTAATAAACTTAAAACCTCAACTGAGGCATCAGGTTGATCAATAGGTATAGCCTTATCAACACCTAAAAATAGTGGTGCTGCATTTTTATCTTCATAACAAAAAAGTAATTCTTTGGCCGTAACTCCATCGCAAAAAACAATACACTTCAAAACAAAAATATAAAGTAACGTTCTAATTTTCATAGTGATTTTTATTTATAAACTAAATCTACAGTGTAGTATGTAGAACTAAACATACAAAATATTCGTTAAATTAATTTACATTAATCCTTCGTGTTTCAGCAACCAAAGTTTCCTATCAAGCCCACCAGCATAGCCCGTTAACTTTGCATTTGCGCCAATAATTCGGTGGCAAGGCACTATAATGCTAATCGGATTTTTACCATTCGCAGCACCTACTGCCCTCACTGCTTTTGGGTTATTGAGTTGGTTTGCAATATAGCCGTATGTTTGTGATTGCCCAAAAGGCACCGTTAATAGTGCTTGCCATACGCTTTGTTGAAATGCTGTACCGTTTGTATCAAGTGGTACATCAAAAGTAGTGCGTTTTTTTGCAAAGTACTCATTTAACTGCGCAGCACAAATAAGCACCGCCTTGTTAGCGACTTGTTCAAATGGCGTATGAGGGTGTTCAACTGGTGGATAAAACCCAACGTAACTCACGCCTTTATTGGTCGCTTGAATAATTATGTCGTCTATTGGGCTTGAGATTGATGTTTGAATTATCATTATAATTGCTGCCAAAGTTGAAAAGTTAAGTAAGACCGAAAGGGAGCGCAATTAGCGGGCTCAAACGGGTTTGCCGCCGCTTGAGCTTTTTTAACACCTAAGTCGCCATCAAGTAATATATCGGGCTGGCTTTGCCCTCGCAACTTTGCATAATTTACTGTCCAAGGACCAATTCCCTTTAAGCTAAGCCACTCGTCTAAATCGTCGTTTTCGGAGTTTAAAGCACAAAACTGGGCTAAGTTATGCAGTGCATTTTTGCGCGCTTGTGGCATTTTAAAAAATGCAAAGTCACTATTAGCAACAATTTTAGCTGCGGGGAAGTAAATAACATCGCCCTCTTTTTCGCCTAATTCATCAACTAACTTTGTTACTAAATTATGCGCGGCAGTAACACTCACTTGTTGCCCAAGTACTGCCCTTATACCGGCTTCAAAGCTTGACCAAATCCCGGGAAGCCTGAGCCCTTCACACACTGTAAATGCGTTGTTTATATTGGCCCTTAAATGCATTTGAATTAAATTAATATCGGCATCTAAATCAAGCACACGACGTATATTATTTATAACCGATTGCAAATAAACCGTATTATCTATATCGATAGATACACTAAAATGGTTTTTACTCGCTATAAATTCAGCGGTAAAGCTTCCTTTATATTCCTCACTTGCAAAAGTGCGCCCGTAACTCGTTTGCGTTATCCACTCCATTGGTTTTATCAAACGCCTTTGTAAAAAGCTCTGCAAAGCAGGCCAATTATAAGGCGGCCTAAATGGTAGTGTTAAAGTGAGTGTTGATGCTGGTTTTTTATCGCCACTGCGCAGCTTTGAGGGAGCTATATTTAACTGCTGTAAAAAAGCATCATTAAAACGCCTAATACTTTTAAAGCCAGCGGCAAATGCTATTTCGGTAAGGGGTAAGTGTGTTTCTTGAATCAGTTTTTTAGCAAAGTGACACTGGTTAAATAATCGGTATTGCGTAATCGACACGCCAAAATACTGCTTAAATAACTGTCTTAAATAACGACTACTTACACCTAAACGAGCGGCTAATTTTTCGCAGTCGTGCTCATCATTTTGATCTATTAACTGTTTTGCTCTAAGTGCAGTTGTTTTTGTACCCTGCCATGCTGCGCTGTCTGGTGCGCTATCGGGTCTGCATCGTATACATGGCCTAAACCCAGCTTGGGCTGCATTATGTGCACACTGATAATACGTGACGTTTTTTTCATGAGCCGTTGGCGCAGGGCAAATAGGTCTGCAATAAATACCGGTACTTTTAACAGCAACATAAAAAAGCCCGTCAAAACGTGGATCGCGGCTCTGACGTGCTTTTTGCCAATGTAAAATGTCCATAAGCGACTCTATAAAATAACCTAATAGAGTCTAGCTTATAGAAAATAAACTGTATTACTAGCCATATTCGGAACTCAACTAATAGAAGCTAAGTAGCGCTTTTCAACTTCAGTCCAATTAATTACATTATAAAAAGCAGCGATATACTCAGGGCGCTTATTTTGATATTTCAAGTAATAGGCATGTTCCCATACATCAAGTCCCAAAATAGGGATATTCCCTTGCATTAAAGGGCAATCTTGATTAGCGCTATTTTGTACAATCAGCTTTTCATCTGGAGTGACGCATAACCACGCCCAGCCACTACCAAATTGGCTAATTGCAGCGGCTGTAAATTCCTCTTTAAATTCATCAAAACCGCCGAGTTGCTCATTTATAGCTTGGGCCACAATACCTTCAGGTTTACCACCTCCTTGCAGGCTCATTACTTGCCAAAACAAACTGTGATTAAAGTGCCCACCTACGTGTTCTTGAACCGCTTTTTGCAATTGAGTGGGCAGCTTACTTATATTAATAAGTAACTCCTCAGCATTTACGTTGGCATATTCAGTGTTCTCTAATGCTGTATTAGCCTTATTTATGTAGGTTTGATGATGTAAAGTATGATGAATATACATTGTTTTACTGTCTATATGAGGCTCAAGCGCATCGTATTCATAATTAAGTGCTGGCAAGGTAAACGCCATAAATTACTCCTTTATTTTAATGTAGCAGGCTGTTTGTTGAGTCTTTAGAGCATAAGCAAAAATTCACTTGCTCAATCAGTTCTGGAAAAGAAGGATAACGCTGTGCAAATGATACAAGTTCAGAGGAAGTTTTAATGTAATGATGCTTACTCACTTTTTGTATATCGTAATGAGTATGCTTAATTAATGAAGAGAGTGTTAAGTGTACTTCGCATAACCATTTACATGCATTTTCAGGCTGTTGCATAGCAATATAGGTATCAGCTAAATTATGTGAAGCAACAACAAGTGCGGGTATACAATGCTCAATAGCATGAATGGCATTATTATTAATCTGAGCGTATAAAAACTGCTGAAGGAGATGATCTGCGAGTGTTTTGGCTAATAAGTATTTATCGCGTGCTTCGAGTAAAGCACCTTGTTCAAATGCATAATTACCTTGCATTATGTTCGACTGCCAAGGGCTTAATGCTTGTTCAAGATAGAGTAGATCTGGCTGGGGCTGTTTTTGACTTGAGATCATATAATCATCTGCACATTTAATTATTGAGTGTGTATTTAACTTACACACCCAACAACGCAAATGCAAATGATTTTCATTAACTATTTAGCGAAATCTAATAATTCCTGCCCTGTTAAGCGATATATAATCCATTCGTTTTGTGGCTTTGCACCAATGCTATTGTAAAAATCGATAGCGGGTTTATTCCAATCAAGGACCACCCATTCAAAACGGCCACAGTTATTACTAATCGCATTATTAGCTAAGTGCTTCATAATGGCTTTGCCTGCACCATTGCCACGACTATCAGGGCTTACATATAAATCTTCTAGGTACAGGCCATTTTTACCTAACCAGGTAGAGTAATTATAAAAATATACTGCAAAACCAATTGGCTCATCGCCTTCTAAACAAATTATGCTGTGCGCGGTTGATCCTTCGCTAAACAAAGTATCTAGAATTGCTTGTTCATCTGTTTTTACCGCATCAGGTTCTTTTTCGTATATGGCAAGTTCGGTAATAAAGTGCAAAATTGTTTTTGCGTCACTTGGTTTTGCATCACGTATTATAACGGGTTTACTCATTGTATTTTGACCTTAAATATACAGCTCTAATTTATCTTTTAAAATATCTAATTGAATAGGCTTACTCAAGTAATCATCCATTCCAGCAGTTATACAGCGCTCTTTATCGGAGTCCATTGCATTAGCAGTGATAGCAATAATTTTTATATTTTTGTGCTGCTCACCCGCGACCCCTTCGCGTATAGCTGCAGTTGCCCCAAAGCCATCCAAAACTGGCATTTGGCAATCCATAAGTACAAGCTTAAAGAATCCTGAATCATGCGCTTTTAATATATCAATTGCCAATTGACCATTCCCGGCAATCGTAACGTCACAATTAAGCTTTTTGAGCATTAATTTAGCCACCTGTTGGTTAATGGGATTATCTTCTACAAGTAGTATTTGGGCAGATTCCTGCACCTTTTCTTTTTTAAGTGACGAAATATAGCCTGACGTAACAAGTGGAAGTGTCTCGCCTGCATCATTACTCGTTATAACCGACAGTGCAGAAATTAAATCGGCAGTGGTCACAGGTTTAGGAAAATATGCCTGAAAGCCAGCGTCAGAATAACGCTGAGCGCCTTCCATACCAGCAATACTAGTCATCATTACAAGTGGCATTGATTTATAATGTGCATGTGCTTTTAGTGCTTTACAAAGCTCTATGCCGTCCATTCCTGGCATTTGCATATCAAGCACTGCAATATCGTACATACAATTTTTGCTTTCATATTGCTGCGCGCACATATCAAGTGCTTGATGTGCATCGCATGCAAGCGCAACCTTAGCGCCCCAATGCTCAAGCTGTTGTAAAATTACAATTCGATTTGTTTCGTTATCATCAACAACTAAAACCGTTAACTCTTTCATATTAATATTAGGAATATAACGCTCTTTTTGATCGCCAGGGGTCAGCATTATAGTGGCAGTAAAGGTACTTCCTTCGCCGGCTTCACTACTAAGAGAAATTGCCCCACCCATTAGCTCACAAAGCTGCTTACAAATAGCCAGCCCTAAGCCACTGCCCCCGTATTCACGCGTTGTTGATGCATCTACTTGAGAAAACGGAGTAAATAATTGCTGCTGTTTTTCTAAACTGATCCCTATACCTGAGTCTTTTATACTGACAATAAATTCTAAGCCTTGAGCCACTTTATTAATTTTCGCACTTACAACAACCTCGCCTTTACTCGTAAACTTAACGGCGTTACTTAGTAAATTAGTAAGTACTTGGCGAATTCGCCCAGGATCACCGCATAACTGCGAAGGCTCAAGTGCAACCAAATCCAAAATTATTTCAATCCCTTTGTCTTGAGCTGTAAATGCTTGCGCGGCAGCAACTTCACCAATTAAATCGCGGGCATTAAAGTTAATTTCTTCAAGCTCAATTTTACCCGCTTCGGCTTTAGAAAAGTCCAAAATATCGTTAATTACACCCAATAAAGAGTGTGCACTTGTTTTGGCTATATCGACTTTTGTTTCTATTGGTTTAGGAAGTGACTCTAATTGAACAAGCTCTAACATACCAAGTACACCATTCATTGGCGTTCTTATTTCGTGACTCATCGTTGCTAAAAATTGGCTCTTAGCAATAGCTGCATCCTCTGCTTTTACAAGCGCAATTTTAAGCTCTTCACTAATTACTTTTCGTTTTTGAGAAACCAACGTACTGCCCACTAAAGTAGCTAATGATCGAAGATAGGTTTCTTCACTTTGCGTCCAATAGTGGTGCTCGCCAACAGTTTCAGCACATAAAACACCTAAATTACCATCGCCTGTTGCTATAACAGCATCAAGTATTGATTTAATATCGAGTGGTTTTGCATACGCTTCTATAAAATCAACAGTGGCCGGGTGAGTATAAACATCATCAATAGCCACTAAGTTTTGCTCATAAATGGCGTTATAATATGCAGGATAGTCTTTAGCAGTTAAAACAGCATCTGTATCTACAAACCCTTGCCCATCTATATATAAGCTATGACACGCCATTGCGTCTCGTTGTTCGTTAAAAATCCATACCGACGCACGTGCAATATTTAGCACTTCACACATAGATTTAACCGCTAGCTTTTTAACTTGCTCTACATCACTATTTTGTACTTCAGGTGCAACCGTAAGCGCGGCTAAGTTTTTGTTATATCTGTTGGCTTTTTCGCTTTCAAGTTCAAGGCGTTTATGTGCGTCAATACTTTGAAATGAGCCAAAAACACGCACACATTTACCACCTTTAAACTCTGTTTGCCCCATCGATTTAACCCAGCGTTCTTGCCCAGCATAGGTTAAAATAATAAGTTCAACACTCCAGCTTTCGCCTAATGTCACTGCGCATTCAAACAAAGTATTTATAGTATCTCGGTGCACTCCTGGTTTATAAAAATCAATTGCGGTATCTATGCTAGGCTCAAATCCCTCTGGTACTTCGTGGATAACTTTAACTTCATCAGACCAATAAAGCGTATGTGCTTCTAAGTCAATTTCCCATGCCCCAATCTGCCCTTGCTTACTCATTGACTCTAGCAAGCTTTGCTGACGATTTATTTTTAATTGCGTATTGTATCGCTCTGTAATATCTAAAATAAATCCATCTAAATACAAAACGTTACCAGTTTCATCGTAAATCGCTTGGCCTTTTTCATTTACCCAATGCAAAGAGCCATCGCGAGCTGTAATTCTATACTCAACAGACCATGACTGCTTAGCACTGGCACAGCGTAAAATTTCAGCTTTTATTTTTTTAGAATCGTCTTCGCATATTAAATCAAAAAAGCTTAGAGCATCATTGCCTATCAACTCATCAGGTGAATAGCCTGTTATCTCACTTGCTTGCTCACTCATATAAAGCGTGCTTAATTTATCATCAAATTTACACCGATAAATAATACCCGGTATATTTGATACCAAAGATGCAAATCTATCTCGGCTTCCTTGCAGTTCAAGTTCAGTTGCTTTTTTATCTGAGATATCTAAGTGAGTACCTATCATTCGCTTAGGCGAACCATCACTATTCCATTCAACCACTTTAGCTGTATCAAGCACCCACACCCAGTGGCCATTTTTATGCTTCATACGCGCTTCACTTTCGTAGTAATCTGTTTCGCCTGCAAAGTGCGCTTTTAGCTTTAAGTCTGATTCAATTAAATCCTCTGGGTGAATAAATTTATACCACGTTTGTATTGTACAAGGCTCTATTTCGCTGAGTTTATACCCTATAATTTCAGCCCAACGGTTATTTAAAACAGCTACGTTAGTATCAATATACCAATCCCAAATACCTACAGCAGTTGTATCTATCACTAACTGCAACTGTGTTTTATGCTGCTCAAGTTCTAGTTCTTGCAGTTTAAGAAATGTCATATCGGTACGAATAGCAATATAGCTTTGCGGTTTACCGCTTTCATCTAAAAATGGCGCAATGGTCGTATCTACCCAATAAAAACCACCATGCTTCGCTTTATTGCATATTTGCCCGTTCCATACATCTCCGCGTTTGAGGGTTTTATACATATTTTTAAAAAATTCTTTTTCGTGCTTTCCTGAATTTAAAATACGATGGTTTTGACCTATTAATTCATATTCATCATAGCCACTAATTTCGCAAAATTTCTTATTTACAAAAGTAATGGTGCCATGCAGATCAGTTACTGCAACAATGGCATGTTCATCTAATGCGCTTTTTTGCTCAGCTAATTGTTTTAATGCAATTTGAAGTGCAGAGCGTTGTTTTTGCAGTATGCTTTGCTGTTCTGCTTTTACGGCCACTAACTTACGCAGGCCTAATGAAAGCTGATTAAACTCTATGCTGTCGTTTATTATTGGCACTTTAACCACATCACCTTTGGTGATGTTTTCAACAATTTTAGCTAAGTTAATTAAAGGACGAGAAAGCCGACGACCAAACCACCACGACGACGTTAATATAAGTAGTAACGCCCCCATATTTGTTAATATAGCGAGCTGCTTATAATAATTAGACCCTTGCAATGCAACGTCTTTTGGTTTTGATACAAGTAATTGCCAACCAGATTCATTTAAAAATTCTAAAGAATTAATATACCCATATAAAGTGGCTTCATCTTTATTACTATAAGAAAAAACACGTTGTGTTGGTGAGCCATTCTGAGAGAAAAATAGTGGTTGGGCATCGTCTGTATTATTACTCTTTTGAATTTTATTATTGTGCATAACATAAAATGTTATGTCTTTATTAGCTGTGTGTATTTTACTTAGATTATTCAATAAGCCGTTTAAATTTATATCTGCGAGCAATATGGTTTGTAACTTATTTTCGTCATTTAATACCGGTAAACCAATAATATGATACTCACGCCCTGAGACAGTCATTGACTGAAATTGAATTTCTCCTGTATTTTTAATACCAGAACGAATGTCGTTAAAGCGTTGATCTTTAATAACATTAAAAAAGGGGGATGTGGGGAGTGAATTAACGAGGTTTACATCAATAAGCTCTACATTATTAACAAAGTCGTACTGCTCAACAAATTGACTGATTAATTTTTGCTTTTTAGCAGGGCTAATATCAAATTGTGTCCTGAGCAAATATAAGTCTTTAACATGGTCCGCAAACCAAATATCAGCAAATTGCTTACCTATATTATTGAGCTCGTTTAGTTCAGTGTCTGCATTTTGTTTAAGGGTGCGATTTACGTGTTCAAGACTAAACCACGTAAGTATACAAAGTGGTCCTAAGGCTATAATTATAAAGGTTATAATTAACTTACTTCGAACAGATTGTCCTTTACCTGTTAATTCACCAAAGTTTAAACCTTTGTCCATGCTTAATACCCAGCAGCTTTTAATCATTTAATATTACTTACATTAATGCACTAAATATATAAAGACGCAAGTTTTGAGCTGTAAACTCCTTAAAAAATCGACATTTAGCGTTACAATCTTAAATTCACGCATTCAAAAAAAGTACGTCTTTATTACTAACTTACAATTGCGTTCATTTACGCTATAACTCCTGTAGCTGTTTTAAATCACCCATGATATAAGCAATATTCAATCAATGCATTTGAGGGAATTATGGCGCACGATCACTCACATAGTCATGTAGACGAAAACCAAAGCAATAAACAACTCACCGTTGCTGTGGTTATTAATGTATTGCTAACCGTAGCCCAAGTTATTGGCGGGATATTTTCGGGCAGTTTGTCACTTATAGCCGATGCCCTTCATAATTTAAGTGATGCTGCCGCTATATTTATAGCCTTGGTTGCACGTAAAGTTGGTAATAAACCTGCTGACGGCACTCATCACTTTGGCTATAAACGCGCTGAAATACTCGCCACACTTTTTAATAGCTGTACATTAATATTAATTGGCGTGTATTTAATTTTTGAAGCCATTTCGAGCTATTTAAACCCTCAACCAATTAATGGCTGGATAGTTGTGTGGGTGGCAGCAATAGCATTGGTAATCGATTTAGCAACCGCATTTTTAACCTACCGAGCGGGTGCAAATCACAGTATAAATATAAAGGCGGCCTTTATTCATAACGTATCTGATGCAATGGCGTCTATTGTGGTAATTATTGCGGGCACCTTAATTATTTTATACCAATGGTACATTGTCGATTTAATTGCCACTGTACTTATTTCTATCTATGTAATTTATCATGGCATTTTACTATTAAAGCAAAGCTGCAAAATTTTAATGCAAGCAGCACCCAATAACATCGACACACATGCTATATCGAATGCTATTGGTAGTGAATTTAATATCGAATCGGTAGTTAGCATTAAGCTTTGGCAACTAGACGATAAAGAAAACTACTGCGAGCTTGTTATTAGCACTCAGCAAGCAATTGATTTGCTAACCTTAAAAAGCTTTTTACACGACAATTTTAATATCGAAAACTGCATAATAGAAATCCAACCAAATACACAACTATTTAATTGAAAACAGCTCGTATTATCATTTACAATGTTGCCATTAACTCATAATGAGATACCGTTTTTGAAACTTTGGTTACGTAGAATTCATTTAGGCCTTGCCCTTATTAGCGGACTATTTTTATTAATAGTGAGTTTAACCGGTGCTGTTATGATTTATGCAAAAGATATACAGCACCTAATAGAACCAAATAAATGGCTCGTAACGCCACAAACAAACTTAATGCCTTACGATGTACTTATACAAAATGTACAAGCTCAAACTAAGCAAAAAATCACCTTTTTTATGCCCGAACAAGCGCCAAACGCCGCATGGCAGTTTAGGTTAGCCAATAAACACTACGCGAGTGTTAATCCCTACTCTGGGAGTGTACTAAATATCTATGAATCAACAGATACGATTTATGGGTTTGCGATGGGATTGCATCGCTGGCTGTTGTTTGAAAACAGTAAGGGTGAAAAAACCTTTAAAAATTGGATGTCGGTATGTGCATTGCTACTTTTAATAAATGTATTACTGGGCTTTTATTTATGGGTAAAGCCCAAAAACAGAATTAAACGTTTAGCCATAAAACCCAAAGCCAAATTTAGAGTGCTTATGTACCAATTGCATACTGTACTGGGTGTTTACTTTTTTATACCGCTTATGCTTATTGCCTTTACTGGCATGGCATTTAACTGGAAAACACAAACTCAATCGGTATTAGAATTTGTGACGTTTAATAAAGTAGAACAAAGACCTGAAGCGCCAAAAATAATAGCCCCTTCTCAAGCTGCGTTAAACTACAATCAAGCAATTAAAAATGCAGAGAACGTATTTCCAGATGGTAAAGTATATAGAATTTACTTACCTAAAAAAGATGACGAAGCAATTGCACTGAGAATGCAAAACCCTGGCGAAAGCCACGCTTACAGCTGGGTTTGGATTAACCCATTTACTGGTAAAGTATTAAACTCATTTGACGCCAGTAAAACCAACTTCACAACACAAGCATGGAACTTTAAGTATAAGTTTCACATTGGTGATTTTGCAGGTCCTATTGTGCAGTTTTTATGGTTATTAATAGCCCTTTCACTCGCATTTTTTATTGTAAGCGGTGTATATTTTTGGTTAAAACGCCATAAATGGAAATAAATCTCATTAACACTTGCGCCATTAGTTGATAATAATTACCATTACGTAAATTATTATCAACTAAGACACCCCATGTTAAAAACTTCGCTTTGCCTTATTGCTGTTGCAATAAGTACTAACACGTTAGCAAATGAAAATAATAAAAATGAATACACTTCTGATCAGTTAGAGCATGTCATTGTATCTGGCAGCCGCATATCAGAAAGCATTGACGAAGTACCCGCCTCGATTACCGTTATTAATCAGCAACAAATACAACAGCATTTAAAGGTAAGCTCAGAACTGGGAAGTTTACTCGCGCAAATGGTTCCTGGCCTTGCCCCAGATACTGGCAGTTCAAGTAATTCAGGACAAACACTACGCGGCCGTGCGCCTTTAATAATGATTGATGGTGTACCGCAATCAACCCCTCTTCGTAATGGTTCTTTAGGTGTAAAAACGCTTGATGCAAGTGCCATAGCGCGCATTGAAGTCATAAAAGGCGCAACGTCTACTTATGGTAATGGTGCCTCAGGTGGCATTATTAACTACATAACAAAACAGGCTCGCAGTGATGGTAAACCGGAAGGTGAAATAAGTATTTCAAGTCGCTTTAGCGCTGTTAAATTAGCAGAAAGTGGCGGCGGTAGAATAGCGGCTTCAGTAAACGGAAAACTCGATAAACTAAGCTACCTGTTAACGGCAAGCTATGAAGAAAACGGCGTACAACGCGATGCAGAGGGCGATATTTTAGGCTTGCAATATGGTTTATCAGACTCTGAAACTCAAAACTATTTTACCAAACTAACTTATGATTTTGACGACGAAAAGCAACTGCAGTTTAGCTATAACTTTTACAGCTCACAGCAAAAAACTGATTTAGGCGATGTTACTGGCGATGGCAATATAGGGGAAAAAACATACGCTATACACGTCCCCTTAGAGCTTCAAAAACAAGGTAAACCGCAAGGCCCAGAAGGCAACGAAAATATAACCCTAAAATATGTTGATTACGCGTTGTTTGAAAACACACAAATGACCCTCGATCTGTATAAACAAAATATAGAAAACGTATTCTTTTTCTCAACCGCTTTAGCCAATCTTGATGAAGGTTATAGCGGTGGTCAATCGGTTATTAAATCAGACAAGCAAGGTGCCAGAGCTACATTTAATAGTCAGTTTGATTTTGAAAACGTAACAGCCACCCTAATCTACGGTATTGATGCCTTAAACGATAAAACATCGCAACCTTTAGTAGATGGCCGTGTGTGGGTGCCAGAAATGGACATGGAAAGTGTGGCAGGCTTTTTACAAACCAAATGGGTAATAAACGACGACATTATTGTAAAAGCGGGTGTAAGAAACGAAAGCATTGATTTGAGCGTAAGTGACTACCAAACGCTAAAACTTTGCAAAACCGCATCGCAATGTTCAGTACCATTAAATGTGCGTGGCGACACCATTAATTACGATGCAACAACCTATAATGCCGGTATTAAATATAACTTAACCGATGTCTTTAGCCCGTTTTTTAGTTACTCACAGGGCTCTGATATTTCTGATATAGGTCGCTTACTTCGCGCTGCAACCGTTGACGACATTGCACTTATTCAAACACAAGCCTCAATAATCGACAATTACGAAGTTGGTTTTACCTCACAGTTTGAAAACGTACGTTTTGAATTTGCTCTTTACAGAAGTACCTCAGAGCTTGGTACAAGTAATGAATATAATGAAGTAACAGGAGTTTACGAACCTGTGCGTGCACCACAAGAAATATGGGGTTACGAAGGGTTAGTTAATTACACTATTACCGAAGACCTTAAATTAAGCGCCACATACAGTTACGTAGAAGGTAAAAACACCGAAGCTGATGACTATCTAGGCGCAAGCCAAATTAGTCCACCTAAAGCAACAGCGAATGTAACGTGGCAAACAAATGACGAACTATCTCTTGCAATGAGCTTTTTATATGTAGGCGACAGAAAGCGTTTTGATAAAAATGCGCAAGGCCAATACTCGGGCGATCAGGGTCCTGTTAGTAGCTACAACACATTCAACTTAAGTGGCCAATACAATGTTAACGCCAAGTGGAGTGGGTATTTTGGAATAGAAAACCTATTTAATAGCGATTACTACCCTGCCCGCGCACAGGCTTACACCTACGGTGGATATAATATTAAAGGATTGGGAATAACGGCCACCCTAGGTACTAAATACCAGTTTTAATTAGTGATAGACTCAATAAATAGGCATCAGCATGCCTATTTATTTAAAAAGATAATATGAAAAGCAGTATCCCTACTTATTAATTATAAATACCTCTAGTAATCATTCTCAGATACTAATAAAAATAAAAAACTGTCCATAAACCAAGCAGTAACGCAAACTTAAATAAGAATCAAAACCAATAGTAACGCAATGATTTTTATAGAGAAAACTTGCAATATAAGCTATTTGTACTACACTGCATACAATTGAAATAGTTAAGGCGATTTATCATGAAAGGTAATCAAAAAGTAATCGATGCGTTTAATACATTGTTAGCTAACGAATTAGCAGCAATCGATCAGTATTTTATACACTCGCGCATGTATGACGACTGGGGTTTAAACAAACTATACGAGCGCCTTAACCACGAGATGGAAGAAGAAAAAGATCACGCAGACTGGCTTATTAAGCGCATCTTGTTTTTAGAAGGTGTACCAAATATGACTAAGCGCCGTGATTTACTTATCGGTAACGATGTAAAAAGCATGATGCAAAACGATTTAACACTAGAGCTTGAAGTAGTTGCATGTGTTAAAGATGTAATCGCAATATGTGAAGAACAACAAGATTATCAATCTCGTAGCATTTTAGAAAAACTGTTATTTGATACCGAAGAAGACCATGTTTACTGGTTAGAGCAACAACTTGGCTTAATTGATAAGATTGGTTCTGAAAATTATCATCAAGCACAAATGGCTTAGTAGGAGCATATTATGAAAGGCGATAAAGACGTTATTGCAGCGCTTAATAAAGTACTCGCTAATGAGCTTGTTGGTATTAACCAATACTTTTTACATGCACGCATGTTTAAAGATTTTGGTTTCACTCAACTAGACAAAGCAGATTACAAAGTATCAATTCAAAAAATGAAAAATGCCGATCGTTTAATCGAACGTATTTTGTTTTTAGAAGGCTTACCAAATCTTCAAGACTTAGGCCGATTACGTATTGGTGAAAACAGCGAAGAAATGATTGCAGCTAATATGAGTTTTGAACTTGATACTATTGGCGAGTTGCAAAGCGCAGTAAAACTGGCTGAAAGCAAAAAAGATTACATTACTCGCGAAGCCCTTGATCACATTTTAAATGAGCAAGAAGAGCAAATTGATTGGTTAGAAACCCAACAATTGCTTATTAAAAATACGGGTATTAAAAACTACTTGCAGTCTCA
>NZ_WTKW01000669.1:0-790 GCF_011378745.1 Pseudoalteromonas sp. Z1A6 | reverse complement strand
TAATTACTTATAACATTTATTTGTTAGAGAGTATTAGAAAGCGCAAAAGGATTAGTTTAAAATGCGCCGCTATGATTAAATTCTTATTTTTAAAATTCATCACTTTCTTTTTAGGCTTTGTAGCTTGCTTTGCTATGCACACTACTTTTGCATTACCTTTAGTGATTTCTGCTGCGCTAACGGGGCTTATTGGCTCGTTTATTCCTTTTCCTGCACTTTATAAAAACCATCCGTATGCTGCAATTTATGCTGGTAGCTTTGCAGGTATGTGTTCAACTCATTTAATTACCAGTTACTGGGAAATTGCTATTATTTCGCTTATTGGCTCAAGTTTGTATGTGCTTACTATGAATATGTTTACAGGTTTTGGTGGCAAGCTTGGCAGCGTAGCTTTTGCAAGCGTGGCACTTTTTGTATTAGCCAAAGGAATTGTATTATGAGTATTGAATATCCATTACTTGTACTGCTTGGGGCTTTTTTAACATTTTATTTAGCTAAGCATAGTCGCTTTGACGGGGTTAGAGCGTCGTCTTCACTTTCTATTATTGCTTATTTAATTTTTAGCGCTTTAAATTTGAACCCCGATTTATACGCAATTGTATTTTTTGGCGGCACATTTATAGGTATGAGCGCCCCACATCGATTTGGTATTTATACTGTAGCAAGCTCATCTATTTTATTTTCAATCTTATTTGAATTTCTTGTACCAAAACTTGACGGCTATGGCGGTGCATTAGGTATTAGTGCATTTTTATCTGTATGTATTTGCCATACTTGTATTTTATTAGGT
>NZ_WTKW01000668.1:0-791 GCF_011378745.1 Pseudoalteromonas sp. Z1A6 | reverse complement strand
GTCCATAATTAATTAGAGAAAACCCAATGAACGGACCAAACCCCAATAATCCTTCACCAATGGAAGGTTTTCCTCAAGTAGGTTTTTATATTTGACGATAAAACAATAAATACGCTGCTAGATATATCTTGGTGAGATTGGAGCAATGATAAAATCACTGCTCATTTAAATACTATAACTCAAAATAATTTAGACGTGCTGTCTAAAATTCAGCACTACCACTCAAACATGTAGGCCATTTTGCTTATGGTTTTAAGCGGGACATTATGCGAGTTACGTTTAGCATATAAGTGCTGCATTGATTTGTCTTTCACTTCACCCACTATCACTTCTTTTACTTGATAACCTAAAGCAACAGCAGCTTGAGTGTACGCTATAAATTCCCACTTTTTAATATTGGTATTATCTACAATTACCAATGGCATACCTTGAGCAAGTGCATTTATAAAGCGCGCTAAATTTAAATTATGAAATTGCGACAATTTAAATTTATCGAAATGATATTCGCCCTGCTCATTAATAAAGTAATCATCAGTTGAGCAGATTAGGTATTGGCTTTCGTCAACTCCACCTAATTCGTCAGCAAGGCTTTGCGCGTAGTAAGACTTACCGCTTCCTGGTAGTCCTCGTAAAATAAAAACTTGTTTCATAGCATCGATTTTTTAAGTGTGAATAAATATTAATTTGATTTGTTTGTTAATAATGCCACAAAATCATTAAATTTAAGAGTAACAAATAACAATAGTGGCAATTAAACGCTAAAAACTGTTTAAAAATAAACCGCATGCATA
>NZ_WTKW01000667.1:0-800 GCF_011378745.1 Pseudoalteromonas sp. Z1A6 | reverse complement strand
TATCAAGCGCTTTAAAGCGAATTAAAATTTCGTAGTGGGCTTGTTCACTTATAGAAGAGCTTAGTGGAGCTATTTGCTGTTTAACTAAAAAAAACTGATTATTAGTAATAGCTTGGCTAATATTCGCAATATAGCCTATTTGAAGTGCTTCGTTGTATAAACTATTGTTACCGTGATCGGTAATATAAACACGACCTCGGCCTA
Source organism: Pseudoalteromonas sp. Z1A6 (assembly GCF_011378745.1). Lineage (NCBI taxonomy): Bacteria > Pseudomonadati > Pseudomonadota > Gammaproteobacteria > Alteromonadales > Pseudoalteromonadaceae > Pseudoalteromonas > Pseudoalteromonas sp. Z1A6. The sequence continues at coordinate 596 of NZ_WTKW01000667.1, read as the reverse complement.
GTTCTTTAGCTTTATAGCACGCTAGATCTGCTTTACTAAGTAACTCTGTCGCATTTAGTCCATATGTTATAGGCACCATACCTATACTAATACCTGAGTCAAAAATTCGTTCATTCCATATAAACTTATAGCTTCTAATCGTACTAATTATTTTTTCACAGGTGAGCTGAGCTTGCTCTAAAGTTGAATCATTAACTAATAAAGCAAATTCGTCCCCGCCTAAACGTGCAAGTAAGTCTTTATTAGTAATGCTTTGCTTTATAAGTGTCGCGACTTCACATAACATGGCATCACCAACTAGGTGACCTGCGCTGTCATTAACTAATTTGAAGCGGTCTAAATCGAGTATACATAAAAAGCGTGGAGCTTGATTATTTTGCTTATTAGATAAGTAAGCTTTCAGTTTTTCATTAAAGGTTTGGCGATTTATAAGCCCAGTAAGTTGGTCATAGCTTGCTTGATATACGACTCGTTCCGAAAGCTGATGTTGCTGTGTGATATCCTTAATTATTCCGCGGTAACCCGAAAAATTACTGTTTTGATCAAAGGTTGGCTTAGCCACGAGCATTAAAATTTTAAGATCTTTACTGGATAAT
>NZ_WTKW01000666.1:0-803 GCF_011378745.1 Pseudoalteromonas sp. Z1A6 | reverse complement strand
CAGTTAGTTTTTCGTTTGATATATTAGAGATATTAATCCCTTTATATATAATAGGTGCATTATTTTGTCTGGTTAGATTATTCGACAGTAAAATATTCAATTTTACTGTACGTGCTAACTCTTCTTGATATAGAAAAAATTCTCTTAAATGTGTGCTAACAATATTGGCTGGTTTTGATCTGTCTATCATTAAAATTTCGTCAATTAGTCGATTTAACCTGCTGCGAGACTCTATTGCTTCGTCGAGAATATCTAACCAATTAAGTTCGCTATTTGATAGTAAAGCTAAAAAATATACCGTACGTGCTTTATTGTAATTAATAAAACCAGGCCACATAACATCTTCGCTAGATACTTTAAGTGCTTTATCGAACTGCTCAGCGGCAGATTTAAGATACATACTTACTTCTTCAAGTATTGATGGCTCTATGGTATTAATATTTTTTTTAGCCAGCTCTAAACCATCAATCGACAAAACATCTACAGAGTACATATTTAGCGACTCTCGTAATAAATGCATGCCTTTTTTGTTGTAATACAAACCTAGGTAATTATGATAAATGGTTTTTGTCACTGGATTACGAAGAATTGGACCTCTCACATGAAGTAAGTCTGCATGAATATTAAAATTATCATCAGCTACAAAACTTTGGTAAGAAACAACAGCTTTAAATAGCTTTATTGTTTCCGTTATTTGAATTGAATTACCTTTACTCACCGAGTGCAATATTTCACAGCGCCTATCAACTTCTGACAAAATTGTATCCATACGCTTTTTATAAAGCACTTTGTTAGTTTCTGAT
>NZ_WTKW01000665.1:0-815 GCF_011378745.1 Pseudoalteromonas sp. Z1A6 | reverse complement strand
TTCATTAACGTTTTTATTTTGAGCGTACAGTTGTTGTAAAATAAAGTTATCGTTGAGCTCTTTTTTTTCTATCGACATTATTACAATACTAAATGGGCTACTAGGCTGAGACATTTTTGCAATGGCTCTTAATGGTTCTTGTGTTGTTTCTGTCGTTATATTTATATCACTTAGTAAGTCCATTAATTTTTTAATTTGCTCATTATCAGGGCTAATTAATAAGGCGTGTTTTTTAAGCTTTTGTTGCTCAGATAAAGTAAAGGGTAGAGTAAAGAAAAACTCGCTACCTTGATTAATCGTGCTCCTTACTTGTATATCTCCGCCCAGCAATTTAGTTAACTGTTTGCTTATAGTGAGTCCTAAACCGGTCCCACCATACTTTCTTGTTGTGCTTGAATCACCTTGCGAGAAAGACTGGAATATAATTTTTGATTGCTCTTCAGTCATCCCAATACCCGTGTCTTTTATACTAAAGCGAAGGTTTATTGTTTTTTCGTGTTGAGATGTCGCTTCTATAATTAATGATATTTCACCATGCTCTGTAAACTTAATTGCGTTACCTACACAATTATTTATTATTTGGCTTAAGTGCATTGGGTCGCCAATAAGTTCAAGTCCTGCATCAACGTGTAAAGTGAAATTTAGTAGCAAGCCTTTTTGCTTGGCATTTGTTGAGAATAAATTTTGAACGTTAGAAACAATAGTATGTAAAGTAAAAGGGATTTGCTCTAACTGGACTTTTTCCGATTCTAGTTTAGAAAAATCTAGAATATTATTTAAAATCTGCAATAAATTTTTAGCACTTGAAAAAGCTT
>NZ_WTKW01000664.1:0-822 GCF_011378745.1 Pseudoalteromonas sp. Z1A6 | reverse complement strand
TAGTAAGTACTTAACTGATCGCTATCTACCGGTTCTAAATATTTATTATTATCAAAAAAAACTATTGATTCGGCAACTCGAGCGCCTATTTTTTCACCAGATAGCAAATATCCTCCAACAATCCCCGAACCTAACAGTGAATGCCAATAACTAAAAATAGGAACAGAGCTGTTACTTGTTAGTCGCTCCACAAATTGAAATGGGCTAAGTACCGTATCGTTATAACGTCTAAAAATCGGCGTAAATAGTATTATTGAATCAGCAGGCGCATTATTTACTTTATTTATTAACTCATCGGCAGGTAAATCAAACCATTTTTCTAGCGTTAAATGCGAAAAGTCTCTATTAATAATCGGCATAAGATGTTGGTAAAAATTAGACCCTATACCACTTTTTCTATCCAGGATAACAATTAACTTTTTAGGGTTTGTTAAGTTAACAGCGTTTATCACCCCTTGCTTATAATTTAGTTTGGGTCGAATAATAATTCCATTTTCATTTTTTGGTACTTTAAACTTACCACCCGGTGTTAGGTATATTATTGGAATCCCTGTAAATAAGGTGTCAAATTCAGATAATAATGAGGCAGCAGGAACGCCTCGACTAATAATTATATCTATTCTTTTATCGTAATATTTCTGTTGTAAATAAGCCTTCATCAATCGCTTTTGTCGCATTTCATTGAATCGACCAACGTCCATATTTTCAATAAAAAGATCAAAACCGGCATTGCGCTCTAATAATTCAGAACGTAATCCCCTCTCGACACTTTGCTGCCATGGAGAATCTTGGTTTAGAGAGTTTATAAGTAAAACTTGGGTT
>NZ_WTKW01000663.1:0-829 GCF_011378745.1 Pseudoalteromonas sp. Z1A6 | reverse complement strand
TAGCAAAGAACATAAAAATTATTATATTTATATGCATGTTCGTCTTATCTTGGTGAGTAAAATCAACTTTTTATATTGCATCTACTCTAAACCTTTATAAAATATATATATTCTAATTAATAACAAAGTTGTATCCTGAATAATAAGTGCTATATTTATTTCGATGATAAAACAGATATTCTGTCAGTATATTAATAATAAAGGATGAGTTAATGTTTTCAGGACGACCGGTTAGTAAAAGGTTATTAATCTCGGTGCTTACTCATGCTATTTTTTTCATCAGTGGTATTGTATTAACTTACTTTGCCCACACTGCACATCAAGATGCTGTTAATAAAAAAATAAATGAAGCCCTCAACAACCGCCTTTCTTCACTCTCAACAGGCGTTACTAGCAGATTCGACTTATATAAATATGGGCTATACGGTTTAAAAGGATTTATACACGGCATTGGCGTTAATAATTTAAGCTACCAAACAATTTCCAATTACTCTAACAGTCGCAATTACGCCCAAGAATTCCCTGGAGCAAATGGTATTGGCTTTATAAGAAAAGTGAATGCCGAAAACTTAGCTCAATTCTTAAAAACTGCAAAATCCGATCGACCTAACCAAATATTTAAACTAAATAAACTAGCTAACGAAAGTGATGAGCACTTTATTATTCAGTATATATTTCCTGAGCAAAGTAATTCACGGGCTCTAGGACTCGATATTGCATCGGAAAGTACACGTAAAAAAGCAGCATTAAATTCTGCAATTAATAACCAAGTTCAATTATCGGCGCCTATTACGTTAATCCAAGCGGATAGCAAATCGCAACAAGGCTT
>NZ_WTKW01000662.1:0-833 GCF_011378745.1 Pseudoalteromonas sp. Z1A6 | reverse complement strand
CTACTGGCCTTCAATTAAAACCGTCAACGTATTTTAGGACGGGACAATGCTTTGAATAATTATTAAAGTTTCTTTACGCTCATAATAAGCGATTTATTCACAAAGAGGTTAAGAGACGCTGCGCTTTTAGAGGTAGTAATCAGGCTAAGTCTTGCTAATAAAGCATGGCTTGTGTTTTCTAATTTACTCCTTCTTTGTTCAATAGATCTTTAAGTGGTTTTGTTAACAAAGAAATTAAATAAACAGAAGCGGTGCTTCTCGCGTAAGCAAGCTTCACGCCTACAGCCGAAATTTAACACCGTGAATAAGATTAACGAGTAGACGCACCATTTGTTGGCGTGACGGGCAAAGCCCGTAAAAAGTAATTTGTTCACAAAGAGGTTAAAAGACGCTGCGCTTTTAGAGGTAACAATAAAGCTAAATTGAAAAAGCTCCGCAAATAAACCATCGCTTGTGTTTTCTCATTTACTCCTCTTTCACTTCTCTTTGTGAAATAGATCTTTAAGTGGTTTTGTTAGCAAAGAAATTAAGTAAACAGAAGCGATGCTTCTTGCGTAAGCAAACTTCACGCCTACAGCCGAAATTAAATATCAAGTACAAATTAACCTGTAGAAGCACAACTTATTGTCGTGACGAGTAACGTCCGTAATAAGCGACTTATTCACAAAGAGGTTAAGAGACGCTGCGCTTTTAGAGGTAGTAATAAGGCTAAGTCTTGCTAATAAAGCATGGCTTGTGTTTTCTCACTTACTCTTCTTTCACTTCTATTTTTGCAATAGATATTTTAGTAGCTTTGTTCCGATGCAACAAATTTAGATACCGGTATAAAAAAG
>NZ_WTKW01000661.1:0-838 GCF_011378745.1 Pseudoalteromonas sp. Z1A6 | reverse complement strand
TTTTTTTCATTGACTGGTATTGAGTTGCTATTTTTGACTTGTGTTGCGGCTTCTAATAAAGCTTTTTCAAACCAAGTGATTTCTTTAGGGATACTGCCTTGATCAAATAATTCCTTATCTTGCGCTAATAAAGAAACTCTCAGCGTATACATATTCATACTTACTGTCCCTATAATACTAATTAGAGTCATTCGCCTAAGTTAGTGTTTAATACGTAATATTTATAAAATCAAAAATAGAAGATTATCGCTTTTTGATAACTCCGTCTTTCAAAAAAGAGTGAGTAATAGAACTATAACTAGAAAGGCTTTCAAAAACGCTTTTATTAATAGTCTATCTAATTAGAAATTAGGATGATACCCATCTAAATTATTCTGGGATATTACTTTATTACACGAAGTAAACTCGCGCCTAAAGGTTTGCCATTATGCTTGTAGACGCCGATTTATACCGTGTTTTTGGTTTATGGGGAGATTAGGATGACACCCACCTAAATCATTTTCTATTACATCAAATTATATTAAATGATTTATCAAAAAGTCCTTTTCATATCTTTAGCTTGTATCCTATACCACCTTTACAAACTCCATTAAAATAACATTATAACGGATGCCTTGCCCCAGCAAATTTATTACCACAAATGCATTCGTATCTATTCCCTGTACCTTCAATTGGTTTTGCATGTTCACCGCACCTACGACAACTGAGGCTGAACTTTCTAATATCCTCGGAGTGACTTTGTAAATTTCTTTCATGTCCGGAACCGGAACCACTTAAAGCTTTAAACGCAAGACCTGCAGCTATACCCCAAAAACCCATAATTATTCTCCGCAAAATT
>NZ_WTKW01000660.1:0-843 GCF_011378745.1 Pseudoalteromonas sp. Z1A6 | reverse complement strand
TTTTAACTGGAAGGCTTCTTTCCAACTATCAGAGTCGGCTAGGTAATTGATAATATTAATGTCTAATCGATTAAACTTTTCATAGTTTTGTGTAGCCACTTCAGAGAAACCTGTTATTGCTATCACTGGTGTCGAAAAATTCGGTGATTCAGTATCTCGTATTGTATCAATAATTTCATTAGTTACATCAGTTGTATGTTTTGCATCTTTTTGAAGTGGAACCAATAAGTCTGTGACAATAAGATCAAACTTTTTTTTACCTGACTCTATAACAAACCTTGAGAAGTGTTCACACGGTATTATTTCTGACTCAGGTATTTCTTGTTTGAGCGTTTCTTCTATTTGTGAGTATTTTATTTCATCGTCTTCAAGTATTAAAACATTCATTTATTCTGCAACGCCTTTTCTAAGTCAATCATCCATTTTGAATCGTCCACAACATAGTAAATACATGCAACAACTTCACAGTTTAACAGTGATTTAAATATTGCTGGTGCTTTATCTAGAGGGTAATGTTCTTCTGAAATTTCAATACTGGGATGTTGAGTTATAACTATACAGCGATCTTCTCTTTGCATTTCTGATAGCTCTAGTAGTATGTCAATTCCGCCAGTTAACAGTGACATGGGAGAACCTTCTCCTTGTTCCGCTGTGTGGCTAGGAATTGCCATATCGATAAATATTAAATCAAAAATAGATTCATCAATTTCATCAATAGCTTCAGCTAAGCTCACAGCCAACTTAACTTCAGGATTAGAAAATTTCTGATTAGAAAATTTGAGTAAGTCATTAGCTTTATAATCATCATCTTCAATAATTAAAATTTTCATAATTAATATCCTA
>NZ_WTKW01000066.1:0-14981 GCF_011378745.1 Pseudoalteromonas sp. Z1A6 | reverse complement strand
TCATCTTTTTTATTCACAGTAACAAAAATTAAGTTTAAAGCAAAAAAAACGACGCTAAAAGCGTCGTTTTTTGTTCATAATAATTTAAATTTATTTAGTTAAATCATCAAAAAACTTTTTAACACCGTCAAAAAAGCCTTGCTCTTTAGGACGGTTTTTAGAGCTGTCTGTGCCCATGCTTTCATCTAACTCTTGAAGTAGTTCACGTTGACGCTCGTTAAGATTAACTGGCGTTTCGATTACCACTTTACAAATTAGATCGCCTTGGGCACCACTGCGTACAGACTTAACACCTTTGCCACGCATACGGAACATTTTGCCCGTTTGAGTTTCAGACGGTATTTTAAGTTTTGCACGACCATCAAGTGTTGGCACCTGAATTTCGCCACCAAGGCCTGCTGTAGTAAAGCTAATTGGTACTTCACAATATAAATTATTCGCTTCACGTACAAATATTTCATGTTCACGAACCGATACTTGCACGTACAAGTCGCCCGACGGCGCGCCATGCATTCCGGCTTCGCCTTCACCCGTTAAGCGAATACGGTCGCCTGTATCAACGCCAGCTGGAATTTTAACTGAAAGCGTTTTAGTTTTTTCTACGCGGCCTTGTCCATGACAACTGTTACAAGGGTCTGAAATAATTTGACCTTGTCCCTGACACGTTGGACACGTTTGCTGAACAGCAAAGAAACCTTGGCGCATTTGCACCTGGCCAGCACCATGACATGTAGTACATGTTTTAGGCTTAGAACCCGCTTTAGCACCACTGCCATCACATGGCTCACAACCAACCCATGTAGGTACTTTAATTTCAACTTCTTTACCACGAACAGCTTCTTCTAAGCTTAAGTCCATGTTGTAACGTAAATCAGATCCACGTTGTTGACGAGATTGACGTCGACCACCGCCGCCACCAAAAATATCGCCAAATACATCGCCAAATACATCACCAAAGTCGCCATGTCCGCCACCAAAACCACCGTGACCACCGCCACCACCTTGTTCAAAGGCTGCGTGACCATGTTGGTCATACATTTGACGTTTTTGATCGTCGGTTAAAATTTCGTACGCTTCTTTAACTTCTTTAAATTTTATTTCGAGATCTTTATCGCCTGCGGTACGATCTGGATGATATTTCATCGCTAAGCGTTTATACGCTTTTTTTATGTCTCGCTCACTCGCATCTTTGCTTACGCCGAGGACTTCGTAATAATCGCGTTTTGACATATCTATCACACTACTCTTTTCTGTTTACAGCGTAAGCTGCAGGATAAATCGATAAATCGCATCGATTTATCATTGAATTTTTAAACCTTGAATACATGCAAAAGGCGCGACAAGCTATTGCTCGCGCGCCTCAATTGTTCATCCTAACCTAAACACCTAACTGAGTTAAGTGTTTTTGGCTAGCGAGAAGCGGTAGCAACAATTACTTGTCGTCTTTCACTTCTTCGAACTCTGCATCAACAACGTCGTCGTCTTGCTTAGTTGACTGTTGTTCGCCAGCGTCTGCTGAACCTTGCTGTGCTTTCGCTTGAGCAATTTCCATTAGTTTTTGAGACTTTTCAGCAAGAGCTTGAGTTTTAGCTTCAATCTCTTCTTTATTGTCGCTCTTAATTGCAGCTTCTAAATCTACAACAGCAGCTTCAATTGCTTCTTTGTCTTCGTTTGGTAATGCATCGCCAGCTTCTTCAATTTGCTTACGTGTACCGTGAACTAAAGCGTCAGCTTGGTTACGAGCAGCTACAAGTTCTTCAAACTTTTTATCGTCTTCAGCATGTGCTTCTGCATCACGAACCATCGCTTCAATTTCGTCATCGCTTAAGCCTGAAGATGCTTGAATCGTAATCTTTTGCTCTTTACCTGTATCTTTATCTTTCGCAGATACATGTAAGATACCATCGGCATCAACATCAAATGTTACTTCGATTTGTGGTGTACCACGTTGTGCTGGACGAATACCTTCTAGGTTAAATTGACCTAGAGATTTATTGTCGCTTGAACGTTTACGCTCGCCTTGAAGTACATGAATTGTTACAGCAGATTGATTATCTTCAGCTGTTGAGAACGTTTGCGATTTCTTAGTAGGAATCGTCGTGTTTTTCTCAATCAATGCAGTCATTACTGAACCCATTGTCTCAATACCTAGAGATAATGGAGAAACGTCTAGTAATAGTACATCTTTAACGTCACCAGCAAGTACACCACCTTGAATCGCTGCGCCTACGGCTACTGCTTCATCAGGGTTAACATCTTTACGAGGTTCTTTACCGAAGAACTCTGCAACGATTTTTTGTACTAAAGGCATACGTGTTTGACCACCAACAAGAATAATGTCGTTGATGTCGCTTACTGATAAATCAGCATCAGCAAGTGCACGTTTAAGTGGCTCAATTGTTTTAGTTACTAAATCTTCAACTAGTGACTCAAGCTTAGCACGTGTTAGTTTCACGTTCATGTGCTTAGGACCAGATGCATCAGCGGTTACATACGGAAGGTTTACTTCTGTAGACTGTGCAGATGAAAGTTCAATTTTTGCTTTTTCAGCAGCTTCTTTAACACGTTGCATTGCAAGCGGATCATTTTTAAGGTCTAAGCCTTGATCTTTCTTGAATTCAGCTACTAAGTAGTTGATTACGCGGTTATCGAAATCTTCACCACCTAAGTGAGTGTCGCCGTTTGTAGCAAGTACTTCAAAAGTGTGCTCGCCTTCAACTTCATCAATTTCAATGATTGATAAATCGAAAGTACCGCCACCTAAGTCATATACTGCAACTACGTTTTCGCCACGGTTTTTATCCATACCGTAAGCAAGTGCCGCAGCAGTTGGCTCATTGATAATACGTTTAACTTCAAGACCCGCAATACGACCAGCATCTTTCGTAGCTTGACGTTGTGAATCATTAAAGTATGCAGGTACTGTGATTACGGCTTCAGTTACTTCTTCACCTAAGAAGTCTTCAGCTGTTTTCTTCATTTTTTTCAGTACTTCAGCAGAAATTTGTGGTGCAGCGCGTTTTTCGCCGCCCGCTTCTACCCATGCATCGCCGTTATCAGCTTTAACAATTTTAAACGGCATGATGCCGATATCGCGTTGTACTTCTTCGTCTTCAAAACGACGACCAATTAAACGCTTAATTGCAAATAATGTGTTTGTCGGGTTAGTAACCGCTTGACGCTTAGCAGATTGACCTACTAATGTTTCGCCGTCTTGCGTGTAAGCAATAATAGACGGGGTTGTGCGATCGCCTTCCGCGTTTTCAATAACACGTGCTTTGCCACCATCAAGTACTGCAACACAAGAGTTTGTAGTACCTAAATCGATTCCAATAATTTTACCCATGAAACTTCTCCAACTTCAATATTCGTTAATACGTTCGATGACATAGTAAATAGGGATGCGCCAAACTTATTTCAACTGTAAAAATGAAAAAAAATTCATTTTTTATGATTTATTTACAAAATAACCCTAATAATTGTAAGGAATGATGATTTTTACACCGCTGGAGTCGCTTTTAATTACTGGTCTGACTAGTTTGATTGTGTTATAAATTTATTAAATCGCACTATAAAAGGATATCTTCTATGCATTTTGAACAATTACTTCAGCAAGCTTCAAAAATTGGAAATTCAGACAATACCGAACAATCAACTAGCACAATGCAATTCCCAGAAAACTGGTGTCAGGGCAGAACTGCTTTTGGTGGGCTTTCGGCTGCGCTGTTATATCAAGCAATCAGAGGCAAGGTAACGGATGATCGTCGCTTACTTTCACTCAGTACTAATTTTGTAGGGCCATTACTTGCCGATACCTCTTTTTCATTGTCTGTTGAAATACTGCGCCAAGGTAAAAGCAGTACACAGGTACTCGCCAAAGCGATTCAAAATGAACAAGTGTGCGTAATTGTACAAGCGTGTTTTGCTAAAAGTAGAGAGTCGGGTATTAATGTGCCTGTTTCGAAGTCTTTGGGTTTAAAGCCAGTAGATGAGCGCCACACGTTACCTTTTATAAAAGGTCAGATGCCTGAATTTTTCCAACATGTTGATTTATGCCCCCAACAAGGTGCTATGCCATTTAGTAGTGCAGAAACTTCTCATTTAGGTGGCTGGATGCGCTTTAAACATACGCCCGAACAAATAACTGAAGCCCATGTGATTGCACTTACCGATGCATGGCCGCCAACACTTTTACAAATGTTTAAACAACCCGCTCCTGCAAGTAGCATGTCGTGGTATTTAGAATTTGTGCAAGAGCCAAACTTAACACCTGGAGAATGGCTTGGCTTTGAAGCAATTACTCATCATTCAAAAGATGGTTACGGTTTAGAGGATGGCTGTATATGGTCGCAGTCGGGTGAGCTAATAGCGCTTACACGTCAAACAGTGGCTTTATTTGATTGATGAATGGGTTTGGCCTTCATCAACAATCCTTTTATAAGTACCATTTTGCTTGATGAGCGCCAAACCAATATCAAACTCAGTAGCTAAAGAGAAGTTGTTAAAATAAGCAGGTCGATCTGCTTTTGGAAATAAAGTGTAAATTTGCACAGCTTCGGGGGATTTATGTTGATTGTAGTAATAGTAAAAAATACGCTTATCTAACACAATTACATCAACCCAACCTTTTAACAGCTTATCTACCTGCGCTTTTTGATTAATAACCTCTTGATATGAGCTAAAGTGTTTAACATTCCTTTTAAATATAGGAGGCAGATATGCCGTTGCATTTTGAAAAGCAAGAACGTTTTTATTAAACATGCCTTCTATTTTATCGATGTTATATTTATTTCGCTTGAGTGTAATGGCCACATTTTCATAACTAAGTACCGTTTTACTTGGATAAATACCCGCACTAATTCCTCCAGCATAATTTAAAAGTATATCTACTCCTTTATTATGTAATTGATGCTCAGCGCGTTTATTCGACATATATTGCACATTAATATTAGCAAATCCATTGGCATTTAACGCGGCTTTTATTAATAGCCACAGCATTTTGCGAGCAAATAAAGAGCCACATTAATATGTAGTAAAAATAATATTTCACATGCTTCCTTTATATAACGAACAGCTTGATAGCAGAACGCGTTGTATTAATGTATTAAATATAGCAAAATTGAAGAAATATTCTTCTTGCTTGGTATTAAATTGCAAACTGTATGCCCCTGCTGCGATCTGATCATAGATATACCTCGCATAATCGCAAAACAAATGGCGATATGCCCACATTGCCACCATAAACTTTGCGAAGCCGATGTTAATCACGATAGTCGTATAGTTGCACTAAGCTTTAGCGCACTATTAATGCTGCTGAGCAGTATGTTTTACCCTTTTATTTCTTTTAGCAGTAGTGGTATTACTCAAACTATTACTCTGCCCGACGCGGCTCGGATTTTATTTAATTACGATAGTGAACTGCTTGGCTTATTTATCGATTTGAGCATTATTGCTCTGCCTATGGGTTTGCTTCTTATTTTAATTCCTTTGCATCTTGGGCTTTTAAAAACATTACCAGAGGGCATAGCAAGGCGACTACTAAAGTTCACCCTTGCGTTAGAGCCCTGGATTATGTCGGAAATATTTTTAATTGGCGTACTTGTTAGTATGGTTAAAATCATGTCGCTGGCTGATATTAGCTTTGGCACGAGTTTTTGGGCTTATGTGGGGTTTGTTATTTTATACATAGCCGCGCTTGTTCACTTAAATCGCCCACGCTTATGGGCTCAAATAAAGCCTGTAAAAGTACTCGAAGGCGCAGAGCATGCTAAACGTGCAATAGATGAAAATATTAAAGCTTGCCATGTGTGCCATCAACTTTGTACAGGTAATGTATGCCAGCGTTGCCATACTAAAACACATGTCAGAAACCCTTACAGCGTACAAAAAGCAGCAGCTTGGCTAATTACCTCTGTTGTTTGTTATATTCCAGCTAATGTTTTGCCTATTATGCATACCACTAGTCTTGGGGATGAATCCCCTTCAACTTTAATTGGTGGCGTAATTACACTTTGGAAAAGTGGCTCCTACCCTATTGCCGCTATTATATTTTTAGCCAGCGTTGTGGTGCCACTTGCTAAAGCTTTTGTATTGAGCTTTTTATGCTTTATGGTAACGAGGCCTGCCAATAGACATACAAAAAGTTACACCCGAATTTATCAACTGACTGAGTTTATTGGAAAATGGTCGATGATAGATGTATTCGTGGTTGCTATTTTAGTTGCCTTAGTTCAACTGGGTAATTTAATGTCAGTAACACCAGGATTAGGCATTGTATTTTTTACAGTTATGGTAATATGCCAAATGATGGCTGCCCATGCCTTTGACCCACGCTTGTTGTGGGATTCCCCTAAAAACAAAAAATCAGAGAACAAAGCATGACCGAAACTGCCGAAATAACAAAAGAACCGAAAATTTCCGCTATCTGGATCATTCCGGCAATTGCGCTGTTAGTGGGCATGTGGATGTTATACCAATACCAAGCTAATAAAGGCCCTACAATTTTTATCGAAATGCCACAAGCTGAGGGCATTATTGCAGGTAAAACTGAAATAAAAGTGCGCAGTGTAAAAATAGGTCAAATTGATCATGTTCGACTATCAGACACCCAAGACAGCGTTATTGCCCGTGCGCAAATAGACAAAAACTACAATAACTTATTAACTGATGATGCCAAAATTTGGGTCGTAAAACCACGCATTGATGAAACGGGTATTAGCGGAATGAGCACGCTATTGTCTGGTGTATATTTAGAGTTTTCACCCGGTGAAAGTAAAGAGCTAAAAGAGCGTTTTAAATTACAAGACGAACCCGCCCTCATTGGTAAAGATGTGAAAGGTGGCCGTTTCAAATTAATGAGTTACAACGCTGAAGTGCTTGATGTGAGTACCGGTATATTTTTCAAAAATTACAAAATAGGTCAAATAGAAACCGCCACTTTTGATTGGGAAAACCAAGCAATGAAGTACGGCGTATTTATTAAAGAACCTTATCAAAATCTCATCACCATGAACTCTATTTTTTGGGTGAACGCAGGGATTGAAATTGACCTATCTGCCGATGGCATCAATATTAATACGGGCTCTTTAAGTAAACTTTTAAAAGGCGGTATTTCGGTTGGCTTACCTGAACAACAGGCCCCGGGTGAAATAGCACAAGATGGGCATAGCTTTTCATTAAGCCAAAGCTATAAAGAAGCGCTAGAAGAGCGCTTTTACGATTTTGATTACTACCTCATTGAATTTGAACAATCAGTTCGAGGACTACGCACAGGTGCTCCTGTCGAATATAGAGGTATGCGTGTAGGTACTGTTGTTGAAACCCCTGCCAATGTAATTATTGACGGTAAACCTGCCCACTTTAGAAACCATAATACGGCGGTTCCAGTACTTATAAAAGTAGAATACGGACGCTTGTATCACGACAGTGCCTCAGCTAAAGAGTATTGGCAAGGTAGTTTAAAAGGCTGGATTGAAAGTGGTATGCGCGCCTCGTTAAAGCCTGGTAATTTATTAACGGGTGCAGTGTACGTTGATTTTGATATATACCCAGATGCACCGCAAGCACACCTAGGTAAACTTGTGCAGTATGATGTTTTTCCGAGTATTTCTAGCGGCATAACCGTATTAGCAGACCAAGTATCTGACGTACTTAATAAAGTAAATAACTTAAAAGTTGAAGATAGCTTAGAACAAATGCAAGCCACATTTACCGATTACCGAGCGCTTGCTAATGAAACGCGAGAGTTACTAAGCCAAAAAGATACACAAAACTTACCAGGCGACTTTAATCGTAATTTCGAAAAGATGACAAAAAGTATGGAGCAGTTTGAAGTAACTATGCGCCAATTTGATAAAACCATGGCCAGTTACCAAGCAGGTTCTGAACTTCATCATCAAATACAGCAAACATTAAAAGAGTTTAAACGTTTAAGCGAGGGCCTACAGCCTCTAACTCGCGGATTAAACGAGCAACCTAATATGCTAATTTTTGATAAATCATTACCAGCAGATCCAAAACCAAGGAAGCAATAATGAAATCGTTATTTTTAACTGCAAGTTTATTATTACTATTGGCAGGTTGTAGTTCATCAATACAAACTGCGACACAGTATTACCAGTTTGAGCAGCCTATTGGCGCCTCGTCTCGAAATGTGACAGACACAGACGCACAATTAAGAATACAAACAGTTGTACTTAGAGGTGCTTTAAATAATTTAGGTATTGCTATGAAAATAGATAGCAACCAAATTCATGCCGCAAATTACAACCTGTGGGGCGAATCGCCGGATGTAATGCTCACTGCAACAGCCCAGCAAACTCTTTTTAATGCTATGCCAAATTGGATGGTAATAAAGGGCTTACCGGTCATTACTGAACTCGATCAGCAAACGTTTTATGAGCTTGAATACGAAATTCACCACTTTAATGGCGATATGGAAGGTAACGCTGATATTTCAGGGCTTTGGCGTTTATATTACACACACCCTGAAACAGGCCGACGTCTTATAAGTATTCATAATTTTTCAAACCTAGTGCCTATCGATGATGATGGATACGACGGTTTAGTTTCAACGCTTGAAGCAACATGGCTAAATATAAACCTAAATGTTGCAAAACAAATAGAACAAGCAAGACTTTAATCATTAAGTGAAAATATAATTACGGCGGTTTTATCATCAATTACCGTCGAATCTTACTTTTTTCTGCTTCTTCAATAATTTTTTAAGTTGATGAATGGCATCTCTTTACATCAAGGAATTAGCGCTACAAAGCACTCTATTAAACCGCCTCTAATAAAATTTTATCAAACATGTAAATTTTTGTTGACTGAAATTAAAAAGCGGATTATTTTTGCGCCGATGTTTTTACAGGCACAACAATAGCGGTTTGCACTCCTTGCACCGTCTGGCGCCAAAGCCAACGCGTTTCACTTAAGCCGCTATTTAACATAACTGTTTATGTGTCCCTCCCACGCGTACAAAAGCAGTGACTTGGAAAATGATTTAACAACAAACTTATCATCTTCTTTGTTTTTGTATAAGCAGCTTGAAAATTAATTTAATTTTGATGCATGCTTTTAATTTTGTGAATACTTAAATGCTTGAACCTTCTGCGTTGAGTTTACTACCACCGTTAGTGGTGGTTGTATTGGCTGTTGTATTACGCCGCCCTATTTTATCTTTACTTATTGGTGCTTTAGTTGGTTTAGTTATAGCCGACCCTGCACAGGTACTTACTAACTTTGCGAGTACATCGCTAAAAGTGATGACAGACGAAACCATCGGCTGGCTAATACTTGTATGTGGTGGTTTTGGCGCACTTATCGCACTATTAGTGCGTACAGGTGGCGCATCGGCTTTTGGCAAGTTAGCTCTTAAGTACACCAAAGGTAAGCGTTCATCGTTGTTCATGACCTTTTGTTTAGGTGTGGTTATTTTTATTGATGACTACTTAAATGCGCTTACCGTGGGTGAAACCATGAAACGCATTACCGATAAATTTAAAGTTAGCCGCGAAATGCTTGCTTACGTTGTTGACTCAACTGCGGCACCAATTTGTGTGCTTGTCCCTTTATCTACCTGGGCGGTATTTTTTAGTGGCTTATTGGTAGATAACGGTATTGCTGAAGAAGGCAAAGGTATTGCTGTTTATATTCAAGCTATTCCGTACATGTTTTACGCGTGGTTTGCAGTGCTTGTTGTTTTACTTGTTGTGTTGGGTGTTATTCCTGCGATTGGTCCAATGAAAAAAGCAGAACAAATGGCGCAAATTGAGCAAGCTCAAGTCGATCCAGCTCAATACAATAACGTTCAAACGGCAGATGAATACGCAGTAAAAGCAGCTGAAGAAAACTTTGAAGACGCTGATCCTAAAGGTAAATTACGTAACTTTTTGGTGCCGATTATTTTACTGGTTGCATTTACTGTTTACTTTGAAATTGACGTATACAAAGGCTTATTAGCAACAATGGCGGTCACTCTCCCATTTTATGCACTACAAAAATTAATGAGCGTAAGTGAAATGATTGAGCGCATGCTTGATGGCTTTAAAAGTATGATCCCCGCGATTGGTACTGTTATAGCGGCGTTTATATTTAAAGATGTATGCGACTTAATTGGTTTACCTCAGTTTGTTATTGGCAGCTTAAGCCCTTATATGACTGCTGCATATTTACCAGCCGTGGTATTTATTTCAATGGCTATTTTAGCGTTTGCAACAGGGTCGAGCTGGGGTATTTTTGCTGTATCAATTCCGATTGTTATGCCACTGGCAAATGCGGTTGATGCAAACATACCACTGGTCATTGGTGCGCTATTATCGGCTTCTTCTTTTGGTAGCCAAGCGTGTTTTTACTCAGATTCAACCGTACTCGCAGCGCAAGGCTCTGGTTGTAATTTAATGAGCCATGCCGTTACACAATTGCCTTACACGCTAATTGCTGCGGCATTAGCTGTTATAGGCTTTTTAATAATGGCTTAAATTTACTTAAATAAAAACCCCAATGTAGCAATACATTGGGGTTTATTTTTAGCTGTATAAATAAAGCTTATTTTTGTAGTTTAATACCATTGTAATAGGCATCAAGCGTTGTGATTTTAGTTTGATTTGGTAAATCGGCAAAGTCACTTTCTATAAACTTAGTACCACGTAATTGCACATTTAAACGTGCCGCATTAGGATTAAGCATTGTTTGCTTGTAGTAGTCTTTTATATCTGCAAGCGTTACTTTTTCAACTTCATCAATCAGCTTTTGCTTAGAATCAAAGGTAAAATTTTCACGGTACCAATCGTTTATAAGTGGGCTCATTTCGTCACTTAAGTTTTTAGGCTGCTCTTTAAGCGATACTAGGGTTGAATTTTTAAGCTGCTCAAAAGTCTCTTCGCTCATGTTATCAAGTTCAACTGCGTATTCTTTTTTAAACTTATCAAAACGAGCTTGTATTTCTTTAGGACCTTTAACCGGTGTTTGAATATACAAACCAATTGCTGAGTAATCCTCGATTGGGCGAGCTAATGCACCTACTGCGTATGCAAGCTGCTCCTCAGTACGCATTTTATCAAACGCAACTGTTCTAAAGTGGCTTTGTAATACAGCCGCTTCTGCTTTTTGTTTGTAACCCGCAACAGGGTGAACGGTCATATCAACCACCGCTACATCGGCTACATCAATATCTTTTTGCAGTACCAGCGTTTCGCCCGGTTGTGGCAACCATGCTTTGCTTCGCGCAAATTCACTGCGTTTATGGTTGCTTGGTAATGTTGCACTTAATTCGTCTGCAATCGCGTCTATATCTTGCTGATTGTAGTTACCGTAACTAAATACGCGTAAATCGTTTTGTGCAAACGTAGCTGTTTTTAATTGTGCTAAGTCGGCAACACTCACTGAGTCAGCGGCTTTAATAAGCGCGTCTGTATCAAAACCACCTGTACGCGTTAGTTTTGAATACTCGCCAAATGCTTGTGCATACGGAAACTGTTTTTGTTGGTTTAGTAAATTACGTTTAAAGCGATCAACTGCTTGGCTAAATGCTTGTGCTGTTTCATCGGCTTTTAATCCGGTTAAAGCTTGTTTAAGCAATACATCTTGTTTATCTGTAAAACCACTCATAGATAAAACAAGACCATTACTCGGCGCAAGGCTTACACTCATACCAGCGATTGCTGCTTCGGTACTTAACTGACTTTGTTGAATATTGTATAAATCAGCCCAAACAGAATAAAGTACTTCTGCCTTAATATCGTTCAAACCGGGTTGAGTATTTATATAAACTTCAACAAGCCCTTTTGGCTGCTCTGCAAATTTTTGACTTGCTTGGCGCCATACTTTTACACCATTTTTATCGTAAGCAAGCTCAGGGTGTTTTTGCTCTTTAAATGCTTGAGTTTTTATTGCAAAATTTTCAGGCAATAAATTGTTTACAGTTGGTAGTGCTAACTTAAATTCGCTTGGTTTTTTCCAGCTTGCAATCTCTTGTTCGCTAATGTCACTGATGCGGTATTTACCGTCGTAAAAGTGTAGTTGCGAGTCAGTCTCTTCTTGCTGCGATACATACCAAATGCGAAGAGTATCGGCATTTAACTGCTCAAGTACTTTATTTACAGCATCAGCGTCAAATTTTGCATAATAGTAAGGTGCATTAATAGCGTGATTTAACGGATAGTCTTGCATGCTTTGTGTAAGTGAACTTACATAATTAAACTCATCACCTTTTTCTAAAAACTTAAACTGGTTATTTAGTGATGTACGAATTTCGTTGAAGTACTTGCTATCAACGCCCTCTTTTTTAATTAAATCGATGTACTGCATAATAGTCGCAACTATTTCGTCACGATTTTTCATGCCTTCATCTGTAAGCTCTGCGTTTACGTTTAATGACCCGTAGTTACCATATTGATTTGGTGCAGCTGAAGCTGACAACTGAGATACCCACCCTTTGTCACGAAGCAGTTGCGCTGGGCTGCCCGGCATTTCATTACTTAGTAAATACGCTACAAATCGGTTTGGTTTAAGCGCGAATTCGCTATTATTATTAGCAATGGTGAAATCAAGTTGTAGCTGTTTTACATCTTCATTTGGTGCATAAAACACGCGTTTACCGCCAGCGTTATCAAAATCAAGTTTTGCAGTTACTGCTGGTTTTTCGATGTGTTTATTTTTTATATCAGCAAAGTATTTTTGTGCTTTTTGCTCCATTTCAGCAATAGGTAAATTAGAAATAAGCGCTACTTTCATGACATTTGAAGAATAATATTTATTATAAAAATCAACCGTTTCTTTGTGAAGAGAACTATTTCCTTTGTCACCAAGTGTTTCTAGGTTACCAATTAAAAAGCGATTAGCTGGGTGATCGCCCATCATTTTACGCGCTAGTTTAAATTGACCAAAAAAGTCCATTTCGCGACGCATTGACCACTCTGCGTTTACTGCATTTTTTTCTTTGTCTGTGTATTCAGGGTATAACTTAGGTGCTTTAAAAAAGTCGGCAAAACGGTCTAGCCCTTCATCAAACGCGTCGTTATTAATTTTAAACATGTAATTAGTAATATCGAGCCAAGTATACGCATTGTGCGCGCCACCATTTTTGGTCATAAAATCAGAATACCCTTTTGTATCTGGGTAACGATCAGTGCCTAAAAACAGCATGTGTTCTAAATAATGCGCCATACCCTGTTGCGACATCGGGTCGTGTAGTAAACCTACACCTACACTTAGTGCCGCTGCTGACTTTTCAGCACCAGGATCAGACACTAAAATAACTTCAATGTCGTTTGCTAATTTAAGTGTTTTATATTCGCGGTTATCGTTAGGACTTACAACTAACGTGTCTGATAATAAAGAGGCCGGAGGCGCCACAGAAACCGAAGCTGTATTTGAACAACCACTTAAAACTGCAAGTGCGATAGCACTAAAACCAATAATCTTTTTCATTTTTGTTTTCCATTAAAAAGCATTGCGCAAAATAGCATGCGCCAATTCAAAGCAATATAGTTAAGCTAAACTAACATTTTCAATTAATAACTTTCTACAAAATAACGCTATTTTGTGTAACACATTGTGAAAAATGTCTTCATAATCGGCTATTAGTTGCGAGTCTGCCAACTTTCGAGATTAAAAATCATTCAATATCAAAAGATACACAAACTCTAAATAATAATAAGGAAAAACAATGGAAAAAATCATCATACTTGCCATGTTTGCACAAGTTACGCTTTCACTGGTTGTCATGCTCATTATGGGTAAAAGGCGCTTTGCAGCAGCTAAAAACAAACAATTAGATTTAAGCGATTTTAAAACAATGCAATTAGATAAGGCTGGCGACACTATTAGGGTTGCAGATAGAAACTTTTCAAATCAGTTTGAAATACCTGTGCTTTTTTACGCGGGGTGTTTACTTGCACTACAGCTAAATAGCGCCAGTACACTTGTGGCTATACTGGCCTGTTTATTTGTAGCAACACGTATTGTGCATAGTGTTATTCATTTAGGTGAAAATAACGTACGAGCACGTTTTAAAGTGTTTTTACTAGGTTGTGCTTGTGTGTTTTCAATTTGGCTTGCGATGGTTTGGCGAGTATTACTTTAAACAGCAAAGTTTAATAATAATGTGGGCGGCTGGTTTACGCCATCCACATTACCGTTAATTTTAATTATTTAGCACGTTTTAAACGAGGAACCGCAAGTAAAAAAGCACCTAAAAGCCAAATTAATCCGCCGCCAGAACTGCTACCTGAATCTGTTGATGTGTCAGAATCAATTAGCGTATTTTCAGTAACAGTAAGACCTGCCGCTGAATTAGGATCATCATCCATTACCGCCACGTTTTGAATAGTCACTAAATTAGCACTGCTAATTGTTACATCATTGCTTGAGCATTGCTCAGTGGTAATACCAACCACCGGTGTATCACCACAATGCACCAATGCGGCGATTTTATCTAAAGTAGACTGACTCGCAGCTGTTATTTGCCCAAACACAGTAAAACCACCGTTTTGTGTATCTAGCGCTGCACTTCCTGCGCTGTTATTAGCCATATTAAAAAACCACTGGCTTGTAGCGCTATTCTCATTGCCTGATAACTTAGCCATTGCAATGGTGCCTTTAACGTTTGAAAAAACAGGCTCATTTTCTACGGCTGGCTTTGTAGTAATCGCATCTAATGAATCAGAGTATGTAAATCCACCACCTTGAATAACAAAGTTACTCACAGAACGGTGAATCACTGTTTCGTTATATGAATCATCTTGAACATAACTTAAAAAATTTGCGACTGTTTTAGGTGTTTGTTGATCAAATAAGTTAATTTCTATGACACCTTGGCTCGTGTTCATTTCGATAATAGTGGCAGTACTTGTAAAGCTTGCTGCGGCGAGTGCTGAGCCAAGTAAGAGTTTTTTCATGTTATATCCTGTTGTTATATTTATTTAAATAATTGTTAATACAAGTAAGTTAATATTATTCAGTTAAAAAATCGATGATAA